>NZ_JBQHRN010000018.1:0-46523 GCF_052066735.1 Clostridium sp. HCP1S3_C6 | reverse complement strand
ATTATTAATCCTTAATTATTAATTAACCTAATTTATAAATGATGAAAAATAGAAAGCTTAATAATACAAATATTTGATCCCACACTTAAAATAAAATTAAAATTTTTGCGAGGCAAGGAGTAAAAATATCCTCAATTCTTAATTATTAATCCTTAATTATTAATTAACCTAATTTATAAATGATGAAAAATAGAAAGCTTAATAATACAAATATTTGATCCCACACTTAAAATAAAATTAAAATTTTTGCGAGGCAAGGAGCAAAAATACCCTCAATTCTTAATTATTAATCCTTAATTATTAATTACCAAAGTTGTAAGTGATAAAGAACAAAAAGCTTAATGACGTAAATATTTACGGCCACACTTAAAAAACCTTAGGTTCATAACCCAAGGCTTTTTATAAATACTATTTTAAAGATTTAATTCTATCAGCATTACTTACTATACTTGTTATTCTTACACCAAAGTTTTCATCTACTACTACAACTTCACCATAAGCTATTTGCTTTCCATTTACAAGTATTTCTACTGGTTCTTCAGCTAATTTATCAAGTTCTATAAGTGATCCTGTTCCTAGTGCTAATATATCCTTTATGTTCATTCTACTTCTTCCTAAAACTACTGATATATCAAGAGGTACATCTAAAATTAAATCAATATTTTTAGGAGCACTTGCACTTGCACTTTGATCTAGAGGAGCAAAGCTTGCACTATGTACTTCAACAGGCTTTGGTTGTGGCATTGGCTGCTGAACTGGTGGTGGTGCAGCTGGTTGACTAGGAGCTTGTTGCATTGGCTGACTCTGTTTAGTTACATCAACCTTTGGTTGTTCAGGTGGTGCTGCTGGCTGTGCAGGAGCTTGTGCTTCTACTGTAGGTGTACTAGGAGCTTGTGCTTCATCAGCTTCCTTATTTTCAGTTCCCATCATAATTGACACTATTTTTTTAGCAGTTGGAAGTGGTAACACCTGCATTATTTTACTATCAACAAGATCACCTATTGTCATGTTAAAACTTACTTTAACAAGCATTTCATCTTCTGGTATATCTTCTGTTAGTTTATCATCATTATTTTTCCAGATTTTTGATGTTGGAGTAGAAATATTAACTTCTCTTCCAAACATTTGAGCCATTGATGTTGCAGCTGAACCTATCATTTGATTCATAGCCTCTTGAACTGCACTAATTTCTATTTCTGACAATTCAACGCTATCAGATACTTTACCATCCCCGCCCATCATTAAATTAGCAATAACTGCTGCATCTTGAATATTTATTATAAGTATATTTCTTCCTACTATTCCGCTTGTATATTTTACATCAATAACAACTGTAGGTGCATCAAATCCTTGCTTTATTTCAGCTAATGTTGCCATAGATACAACTGGTGTTGTTATGTTAACATTTTGATTTATTATTTGATATAGGGCAGTAGACGCTGACCCCATTGATATATTTCCTATCTCTCCAAGTAAATCTTCTTCATCATGACTTAATCCGTTAGCATTATCTGCTGGCTTTGGGCTATCTGATGCACCACCTTCACCATTTAATAGTGCATTAATCTCATCTTGAGATAAAAACCCATTACTCATAATCATTCACATCCTTATTTATAATATCTAGTATGGATATTCCCATATTCTTACCTACTAAACCTGGTTTAGCATAATAATATTCTTCATTTTCAATTAAAACTTTTATTGGACTAGCTGAGTTAGTATCAAGTTTTATAATATCTCCACTGCTTAGCTTCAAGAAATCATCAACAGTAAGACTTGCACGTCCAAGTTCTGCTGCAATATTCACCTCTACAGGTTTTAACACATGTTCCATTTTTTGTCTAGTTTCTTCTTTGTCTTCAGTTTCATCATTTTTAAACCAATATTGAACTACTAATTTATCAATAAGCTTTTCTATACTTATGTATGGAATGCATAAATTTATAAAAGTAGTAGATTTACCCATTTCGACCGAAAAAGTTACAAGTGCAACAGGTTCATTAGGTGCAAGGGTTTGGTTTATTGCTGGGTTTGTTTCTATCCCTTCAATTTCTGGCTCTACATGAATTATATCTTCCCATGCAAGCTTAAGATTAGAAATCATACCGTCTGTAATCTGATACATTATATTTTTATCTATATCAGTAATTTCTTTTCCTGTTCTCTTTCTTTCACCTGTACCCCCAAGTAATATATCAAGTACTTGATATGAAAAATCTAGATTTGTCTCAAATAAAATTGTTCCATTTAAAGGAGGCATTTTAAAAAGTGTCATAATAGTTGGATTTTGTACTGAATGTATAAATTCCTCATATGTTATCTGCTCTACAGTTTCAATCTTAACTTTTACATTTTTTCTTATTTGACCAGTTAAATAGTTTGATAATATTCTTGCGAAATTATCATGAATCATTTCTAAAGTTCTAATATGATCTTTAGAGAACTTTTGAGGACTTCTAAAATCATAGACTTTTATTTTATGTTTTTCTTCTTCCTGTTCTATTTGTTCTGGTTCAAGATCTCCAGTAGACAGAGCAGATAACAAAGCATCTATCTCACTCTGAGATAAAACATCTGCCATTTCTCTCCCTCATTTCATTTTTTTATTTTCAAATCTTATAAAATAATAATTCTTAATTTAAATAAGAATTTTAAAAAAAGATAAGAATAAAATTTTTTACCCTTTATTTTTCTTTAGTACATCATATTAATTTTATCATTTTATACACAAATTTAATGCTTTAAATATAAAATTTCATATTTTTTTTACATTTTTAATATTTACATTAAGTAATTATCTTATTAAATAAAATGATTTTGTAAACACAATGTTTGCAAAATCATTTTATTTATAATATTATTCATTTAAAAGTGAATCCATATCTATTATTGTCAAAAGTTTATCTTCATGATTGTATATACCTTTTACATATTGCTTATCTTGATTATCCATCTTTTGAATTTGCTTTTGGTCTATATCTAAAACCTCTTCCACTTCATCAACAGATATTCCTATTTCTTCATCTTGTACATTTAATATTATTATACTATTTTGTTCTGTACTTTTATTAACCTTTAGCAATAAATTTATGTCCACAAGAGATTTTATATTTCCTCTTAAATTAATTAATCCTTTTATGTAATTAGGTGCTTTCGGAACTTTTGTAACACTCATCATATCATTTATACTTTGTACTTTTTCAGTTTCAACAGCAAAATGTTCATCACCTAATTTAAATACAACTATCTGCACTATACTCACCCCTTCGTAAATTACTATAAATAATTTTTATCCTACTACTTTTTGTACTGCTTCTAAAACTCTATCTGCCTGAAATGGCTTTACGATAAAATCTCTAGCTCCTGCCTTAATTGCATCCATAACCATTGATTGTTGACCCATTGCAGAACACATTATGATTTTTGCTCCAGGATCTATGGCTTTTATTCTTTTTACAGCTTCAATACCATCAACATCTGGCATTGTAATATCCATTGTAACCACATCCGGTTTTTCCTTTTGATACATTTCAACTGCTACTGCACCATTTGGTGCTTCACCAACAATTTCATATCCATTTTTTTCTAATATATCCTTAATCATCATTCTCATAAACGCTGCATCGTCAACTATTAATACTCTAGCCATAATTTCTACCTCCTAATTTATACCAATTGTTTTTAATATTTTTTCCAGTGATCCTGGTTCTGGCACATAATAAAAATGTGCTCCTAAATTGTTATTATTTTCATCCAAAAATATAGTTTCTATATCTAATATATAATCATCATACTGACCAGATTCAACAAATACTATTGAAAGAATTGAACTGCTCATATCATCTGCCAATTCTGGTACTGATGGTGAAATCTCAAGTCCAGTAAACTTTGCTATAGAATTCATATAAGAAGCTGATACAATATTTCCTATTTCACAAAGAGCTGATGTTGACATGCTATTAAGCTCTGTCATATCATTATTACCTATCAGTTTGTTAGCTATCTGCATTGCCTTGTCCTTTTCAAATTCTATAAGAATACTTCCTTTTATATCTCCAAGGACCTTAACTAAAATACCTATAACTTCTTTTTCTCCAGCACTATTAATAAGATCATCCATTTTTACAATATTAACTGCTGGAACAGTCATATCAATTTTTTTGCCAAGCATCATAGATAAAGAGGTAGCTCCATTTCCTGCTCCAATATTAGATACTTCTTTTAGAGCATCAAGCTGAATATTTGTAAATTTATCTTTCATTTAACTCCCCCTTTATAATAAATTTTAGGCTTTACATTTAGATAAGAGCTCCTACATCTAATATTAATGTAACAAGTCCATTTCCTAAGATTGTTGCACCTATATATTGATTTAATGATTTCAATGTTTTTCCAAGTGGTTTTATTACAATTTCCTGTTGACCACATAATGAATCTACAAGAAGTCCTACTGTCTTATCACCAACATTAACAATTATTACATATTTCTTATTTGTTTCACTTGCTTCAATACCTAATTTTTCATTTAACCTAACAAGCGGAATAACATCATCTCTATATATAATTACTTCTTTGCCATTAGTACTCTTTATCTTGTCTTCCTTATAATTAATAACTCTATCAATAAATCCTAATGATATTGCAAGAGTTTCCCCTCCAACCTTAACAAGTAATGCTTGGATAATTTGAAGTGTTAATGGAAGCTTAATTATAAATGTTGATCCTTTTCCTTCTTCACTTTGAAGATCTACTGTACCACCAAGAGCTGCAACTTTTGTTTTTACAACATCCATTCCTACTCCTCTTCCTGATATATCAGTAACAACTTCATTTGTACTAAAGCCTTGAGCAAATATAAGATTTTTTATTTCATCATCTGATAAACCTTCTGTAGGTATTCCTACTTTTTCAGCCTTAGCTTTTACTTTTTCAACATTTATTCCAGCACCATCATCAATTACTTTAATAAGTGCTTTTGTTCCTTCTTGATATGCAACAAGTTTTACTGTTCCTACGGGACTCTTTCCAGCTGCAAGTCTTTCTTCTTTAGTCTCAACACCATGGTCTGCTGCATTTCTAAGTAAATGAATAAGTGGTTCACCAATTTCATCTATTACTGTTCTATCAAGTTCAGTATCTGCACCTTCAATAACAAAATTAATTTCCTTGTTAAGTTCTACAGAAATATCTCTTATCATTCTTGGGAACCTATTAAATACAGTATCTAAAGGAAGCATTCTTATTTTCATAACAAGATCTTGAAGATCTGATGTTGTTCTTCCTATTTGTTCTAAAGTTTCTGTTAAGTCTTGAGACTTGTAATTTAATACAATTTGTTCAAGTCTTGTTCTATAAATAACAATTTCAGAAACCATGTTCATTAACTTATCTATTCTTTCAAGATCTACTCTTACTGATTGATGCATTTTTTTGTGTTCTTTCTTTACTGGTTTAGGTGCATCCTTCTTTTTATTTTCTTCCTTCTTAGCTTCTTGTGAAACCTTAGGCTTTTCTATTTGAACTTTTTTAGTTTCTTCCTGTTTATTTTTTTCTGTTTCAACAGCATCAATATCAATTTCAGAAACCAAAACATTTTTAACTTCTGATATTCCATTTGCTACACCTTGAATTTCTTCTAATGTATTAGAACTTAAAAGTACAAATTCTAATTTAAATTCAAAATCTTCATTTTCAATATCTTCAGTTGATGGTTCAGATTTAATTATTTCTCCAAGTTCTTCTAAATCTTTTACAATTAAAAATGCCCTAGCTGATTTTAAAAGTGTATTTTCACTAAGTTCAATTTTTATATTATAAGCTTTAAAGTCTTTTTGCTTTGCTTGTTTTATAACTGAAATATCATATTCATTTAATACAATGCCTTCAGTTTCTTTCTTTTCTTCAGTTGCACCTACCTCACTTGCAGCCATTTTTTCTGCTGCTTCTTCACCACCACTATCAGTAGCTTCTTTTATGGCAATTAACTTATTCATAATATCAGTTATGTCTACCTTATCCTCAATGCCTTCCTCTATATTATTGACCATTTTTTCTAGAGTATCTAGACATCCAAATAATACTGTTACAACATTTTGTGTAACCTTTAATTTTCCTTCTCTAAATTCTGATAATACATCTTCCATTTTATGAGTTAATTCTGCAATATCAGAAAATCCCATTGTTGCAGCCATACCTTTTATAGTATGAGCAACTCTAAATATTTCATTTAGTTTATCCATATCATCAGGATTTTGTTCTAGTTCTAATAATGATTCGTTTAATGTTTGAAGATTATCCATAGATTCTCCAAGAAACATTTCTAAATACTGTGATGTATCCATGTACAAATTCCCCCTTTACACCTTTTGATAAATAAATGTTGATAATTTATCAAATCCAAATTCTTTATACTTATATATACTTTCTGTTGCGCCGACAAATAATAAACCTCCTGGTTTAAGACTTTCTGCAAATTTCATATATATTTTTTCTTTAACATCATTATTGAAATAAATAACAACATTTCTACATAGAATCAAATCAAAATTACTCTCATAAGAATCTAAAATTAAATCATGTTTCCTAAAAGTAACCATAGATTTAATACTATCATCTATATAATATTTATCGTCCCTTTTTTCAAAGAATTTATCTAATTCATCACTTTTAACATTTTTAATTTCAGCATTTGTATATTCACCTTTTTTAGCTTTAGCTAAAATAGTATTATCTATATCTGTAGCAATTATAGTGTTTATGCCATTTCTATTGATTCTATTTAACATAATAGCAAGGCTATATGGCTCACATCCAATAGAACATGCAGCACTCCATACTTTTAAATTTTTACTTTTTGTTAACAATTCCTTCTTAATAGATTCTTCTAAACAATCAAATATTTCAGGATTTCTAAAAAATTCAGTAACATTTATTGTAATAAAATCTAAAAACTTCTGTCTTTGCTCACTATCATTTTTTATAACAGTTTCATATTCTTCTAAGCTACTAATACCATTTCTTTGCATTAAGCTATTAATTCTTCTGTTTAATTGTTCAGGTTTATATGCTAATAGATTTATTCCTAATTCTCTATATACCCATTTATGAAAATCCACAAATTCCATAGTCTCTCACCTACTTTTCCTTTAGTATTTCTGTAATTTTATTCCCTATATCTCCTATTTTTAATACCATATCAACTTTTCCTGTTTCATATGCAACTTTAGGCATTCCATATATAGTGCAAGTAGACTCATCTTGTGAAATTGTTATTCCTCCTGCATCCTTTACATGAATTGTACCTTCTGCTCCATCTCTTCCCATACCTGTTAATACGACTGAAAGCAAATTTCCACCATATATTTCTACTGCTGAATCAAATAATTTATCTACAGCAGGTCTTACTCCCCATATTGGAGGTTCTGTACTTAGCTTAATTGTGTCCTTACTATGTATTTTCATATGATACCCTCCTGGTGCGATATATATGGTATTAGGACATATTTTCATGTTATCCTCTGCCTCTACTACCTTAAGCTTTGAAAGTTTATCCATTCTTTCTGCAAATGCTTTTGTAAAACCTTTAGGCATATGTTGAACAACAAATACAGGTACATTTATATCTTTTGAAATAACAGGTAGAACACTTTGCAGTGCTTTAGGGCCTCCTGTAGATGCGCCTATTACTACTGCATCTATTTGGGCACCTCTAAATAAATCTTTGTTAGTATATTTATATCTATTGCCACTTCTACTATTTACTGCATTTAAACGATTACCATTTTTTGTCTTAATATTATTTTCCTTTCTCTTATTTTTCTCCTTTACTGTAGCTTCAATTTTTACTAACAATTCATCTTTTATTTTACTAATATCAGTAACTATTGTTCCTGGCTTTTGAATAAAATCTATAGCACCTAATTCTAAACATTCAATTGTATGTATAGAATCTTTAGATGTTTGATTACTAAGCATTATTACAGGATACCTTTTATGTAAATATTTCATTTTTTTCAGTGTTTCAATTCCATTTAAAACAGGCATTTCAATATCTAAAGTTACAATATCGGGATTATACTTATCAATATTATCTATAAGTTCTTGACCATTTTTAAATTTTGCTACTACTTTATAATTACTTCTAGATTCAACCATATCAGATATTACTTTTCTCATAAAAGCTGAATCATCTACTACTATTACTTTTACAATCTCTAGCATATTATCACCTCTCATATTGTAAATGCTTCCTGTCCAATTACTTTAATAGTAACTGTACCATCTTCTGCATTTGCAATCATAGTTCTTCCCTTGTTACCTCCAGTTTCTTCTGACAAAATAGGAATACCCTCCTTATCTTTCAATATGTGTTTAACCATTTCACAATTACGTCTACCTATATCACTAGATGCACTAGAGCCTCCAAATTTAAACATTGAAGCTCCACCAGCAATCTTTGCAACAATATTATTTTTAAAACAGCCCATATCTTGCATTTTTTTTAACAACATAGGAATTGCAAGATCAGCAAATTTCATAGGATTTGTTACTGTTGAAAATTGAGTACTATCAGGCAACATTATATGAGAAAGTCCTCCAACCTTAATTCTTCTATCATATAAAAATATCCCAATACATGAACCAAGGCCTATTGTTATTATTTTGCCTGGATTTTCTACTACATTTAAATCCCCAATTCCTACCCTTACTTCATTAGCCATAAATTATTTTTCAGAGAAAATAATTTCCTCTTCTTCCTCTGTTAAAAGATCAGTTAGACTTAATAAGATTATTATTTTTCCATCTAACTTTATTAACCCTTTAATATATTTTTGAGCTGATTTTATGGCAATTGTTGGTGGATTTTCAAAAGAATCTGTATTAGCATCTCTAACTTCATAAACATCTTCTACAACTATTCCAAATTTCTTTTCTTCCCTTTTTATTGATATTATTTTTTTAGCTTCTGCATTATTAGTTTCCTTAAGTTTAAATTTCTTTTCAAGATTTACTATAGGAAGTATTTCATCCTCATAATTAATAACCCCTTCAATAAATCTAGGTGCATCTGGCATAGGTGTTGTTTTTTCAAATCCTAAAATTCTCTCAACATCTCTAATATCTGTAGCATAATATTCACCAGCTACTCCAAATATTAATATTTTTATCTCTTTCTCATCCATACTTGATTCCTCCTAAAGCAATAGCTTATCTACAACTATTTCGCCTTTATTATCTACATATGCCTTTATACCCTTTGATGCCTTATCTAAAACATATTTCATTTCACCAAAACAGAATGTTGTATTTTGATATGCCACATCTGCTGTTATATTTCCAGTCTTTGGAACCCTCAACTCTGTTGTAACACCTGCTGCACTTCCTACAACCTTTGCATTTATATTTTTAGCTTTTATACTGCCACCTCTAGCTACAGATCCTTCTCTAGTAAAAATAACATCCTTCTTTGCTTCTATATCAGTAACATATTCCCCTTTTCCATCTATGTAAACTGTACCTGTAGCTTGAATTTTAGAATCTTGCATATACATAACATGTATATCTATAGGAATAAATATATCCCCCTTAAGTGGCTTTATTTCTTCATCAAGCCAGCTAATAAATTCACTAAGTTCACTTGTAAATTTAATTTTTAAAGGTCCTGCTCCTATAATTTTACCTCGTATAAAATTACATATATTCACATAGTTTTTTCCACCTCGTCCATTAAGAACCTTTAATGCTTTTCTTTGAATAGCTTTGAACTTAGTCTCCAGCAAAATTTTAACTATTTGTCCATCAGTTTTATCTGCTCCAAGTAAATTTCTTTCTTTTACATCCATAACTACAAGAACAAGATTTTCCATATCTTCCTTAAAATCTTCTAAGGCTTCTATATAATTCTGCTTTTCAAGATTTTTAGCCCCAACAATAATTTCAGATCCTATTATGCTTCCCTGTATTTTTGTTTCTCCTTGGGATTTTATTGTTGCCTGTTCAACGCTACCACTTATTTCTAATGTGTTACCACATTCAACAGTCATTCCTTCTTTAACGCTTCCATTAATAGTTACATCTCCAGAAAATTTAATATTTCCAGACTTCAAATCTACATCTCCTGGATTTTGAAGTACTTTATGAACATGAAGCATACCACCTTTAATATTAGGTTGTCCATCTATCAAAGAATAAAAAGAATTTCCTTCTATTTTTACTCCCTGGCCAGGTTTAATATCAAGAGTCTTTTTTACTTTTCTTGGTGTTTCATTACCAAAAACATCTACTCCATTTTGTCCTTCTTTACCTATAATTATTTGTGCAATTTCATCTCCTGCACAAACATTAGCTATAAAATTACTATTTCTGTAATCTATTGTTTCCTTTGAATTATCATTAATACTTTTTTTAGGTTTATCAAAAAGTAATTTTAAAGTATCATCTTCATCATCTATAACAGGTCTTCCTTCTGCAATAACAAGATCAGAAACATCATATTCTTTAGTTACTTTATTTAATGCATCTTTCTTAATTCCAAACTTTACTCCTTTTTTTTCAAGTAACTTAAGTATCTGATCCCTTGTATAAAGTGGTGGTTTTCTTCCTTCTTCCATTTTCTTTTTAACTCTTAGGTTATTACCATTTATTTTTCTACAATATATTTTTGCAACATATTCTGGCAGATACTTTGTTGTAACAGTTACCTTATTAGGTTCAACTTCAATATTTATACTTCTTTCTGCCTTTATTTTTTCAGTTGAAAATGTAATTTTATCCTTTGATGTAACCTTTGTACCGTTAATTACCTTTTTGCCATTAACTAATATATTTATATCAACATCAAAATATAATTCATATTCATTTATATCATTTTCATCTAAAATAATTTCAGAATAAGTTGTTTTAACTTCTTCACCTTTTTCTTTTGTATTTTTTTTATCTTCCATATCATTAGTTGAGGATTTATTGTCATCTTTTTGTACTTCATCATATTCTACAGATATCTTGCACTTTTTAGAAAATAAGCCTTTACTTTCTTCTTTAATTGTGTATTTTATTTTGTCTTCACTAATTCCCAATTCCTTTGAAGCTTTTTCCAAACATTCTTTCTTTGTTTTACCTTCGTATATATATTCCATACCAAACCCTCCTTATACCATAATTATTTAAAAACACTTTTAATCTGCTACCCAAAACAAATTATATATAATAATTTACTTGAAATTCAGAAAATATTCATTTCTCTTTTCTTTAAATAAATTAATTAACTTCTTTAAAAGCTCATTTTTACAGTTAAATTTATGCCCCTCTACAGAATTTATTGGTAAAATATGTGGTGATGTACCGCTAATAAACATAGCATCATAACTTGGAAGTGTTGTGTAATTAATATTTTCTTCAATAACCTCAATGTTATTTTCCTTTGCCATTTTTATAATTTCTGTTCTAGTAACACCTGGAAGCACACTTTCAACTTTAGATGTATATAATTTGTTATCCTTTATTAAAAATATATTGGATTTGCTTCCTTCTGTAATTACACCATATCTATTTACAAGTATAGCCTCAAAAGCTCCACGTCTCTCAATTTCAGCATTAACCTTTGGTCTAAAATTATTATCTATGACTTTAGCATTTGGATTATTTCTTTCACCAAAATATAAAATACATTCTACCCCTTCACTATACATTTTTAATGTAGGATATTTATGCTCTATTAAAAAAAGCAATAAGTCACCAGTTGATAAATTGTATGTTATCTTTATATTTTCGGACAATAATTTATTTTCCTTAACTAGCCTTTCTATATTTTTTCTAAACCATTCCCTTGTCATAGTAAAATTTGATCCACTTAATTTTAACGAATTAATAAATCTATCATAATGTGCTTCATAAAATAGTGGCTTTCCCTTAGTAATTCTTATTACTTCGTAAATTATTTTTCCATCCTTACATTCATTTTCAAATTGTTCTATGTTCCTTGGCAATCCATTTTTTATATATACTTTTTTCATATTATTACCCCCTGTAAAATTGTATTATTTCCAATTTAATATTTTATATTTGCTTTTTCCTTTATAATTAATAAGATATGGATTTCCTACTAAATCAAGAAGTGGTTTATCTGACAAGGAATCTGAAAACATATATGAATTTTTAAAGTCAACTTTCATATGCTCTCTTTCTATTACTTCCTTTAATCTTTTAACTTTCTCTTTCCCTTTACAATTAGCTCCATACATCTTTCTTGTAAATCTTCCATTTTCAAAGGAAAATCTTGTTCCTATTATTTTATCAACTTCTTTAATATCATATAATTCATTAAGATAAAATTCAGGTGATGCAGAAATAAGGTAAACCTTATATCCTTCCTTCTTCAGCTTTTTTATCATTTTTAAGCCATCCTTATATAAAATACCTTTTAAGGACTTTCTATAAAATCCATTTGTAAGTTTCCTTATTTCATTTTCGTCCATATTATCTAGAAATTTTAGAAAACTTTCTTTAACTCTTTTTTCATCATAAATCTTTAACAAATACATAAGACCGCTAAATAATGCACGTGGAAGATATTTTATATTCTTTTTATCTTCTTTTAATGTATATATATAAAGCTGCATAAGAGTTTCTTTTTTGGTGATTGTAAAATCCACATCAAATAAAGCTAATCTTTCCATTTTATCTCCTCCATTATAAATATATTATATAATATTTAAAAAGAATAACAAATATAATGGAAAAAACTAAGCTATTTTAAATTATTATATATAAAAAAACTTAGGTATAAATTCTACTCTATACCTAAGTTTAAATAATTTTTTTATTTAGTTCTACAAAAATGCATATATTTAAAAAAATATTAACACATTTTTATTTTAATTTCTTTGTAAAACATTCTATTCTCTTTAATCCTTCACCTATCATATCCTTTGATGTAGCATATGATAATCTTATGTAATTTTCAAGTCCAAAAGCAGCACCAGGAATAACTGCCACCTTTTCCTCATCAAGTAACATCTTTGAAAAATCCATAGAATCTTTTATTGTTTCACCATTAAGTGATTTATTAATGCAATTTTTTATATTAATCATTACATAAAATGCACCTGATGGTCTTATGTAGCTTAAGCCTTCAATATTGTCAATTAAATTTGTCATATAATTTCTTCTTTCTTCAAATTCCTTAACCATATCATTTAATGCATCTTTTGGTCCATTTAATGCTTCTACTGCTGCGTATTGGGTTATTGAATTTGCATTTGAAGTCATATGACTTTGAATACTTGACATAAGCTTTGTAATTTCTTCGTTAGCAGCTGAATATCCAAGTCTCCATCCAGTCATTGCAAAAGCTTTAGAAAATCCATTAACTATTATTGTTCTATTGTAAGCATCTTCTGAAAGGCTTGCAATACTTATATGCTTTTCTCCATCATATATTAGTTTTTCATACATTTCATCTGATATTATTATTAAATCGTGTTTCTTAGCAAATTCTGCAATTTCTCTTAATTCATTTTCTGAATATATACTTCCTGTTGGATTGTTAGGGCTATTAATAACAACTGCTTTTGTTTTTTTAGTAGTAGCTTTTTCTAAAGCTTCTATAGTAAATTTATAATCATTTTCTTCTTTACATTCAACAAATACTGGATTTCCACCTGCAAGTTTTACAAGTTCAGGATAGCTTACCCAATATGGAACTGGTATTAAAACTTCCTCTCCTTCATTTAATATTGCAAACATAGCATTTGCAAGAGCTTGCTTACCTCCAGTTGAAATAATTATATTAGATGTATTATATGATAAATTATTATCCTCTTTAAATTTTTTGCATAATGCTTCTTTTAACTCAATTATACCTGATGCTGCAGTATATTTTGTCTTTCCCTCATCCATCGCCTTTTTAGCTGCATCAATTATATTTTTTGGAGTATTAAAATCTGGTTCTCCTGCACCAAAACTTACTACATCAACACCTTGTGCTTTTAATGCCTTTGCCTTTGCTGTTATAGCTAATGTAATAGAAGGATTAATATTTTTAGCTTTTCTTGAATATTCCATCTTTGGCCTCCATTAATTATTTATATATACTTAATTTTTTAAATTTATATAACAAATTTTCATCTATCCCATAATCCCCAATAATACAATTTTTACTTGTACTGTAGTGAAAATCGCTACCTCCTGTAATAATTAGCTTATGCTTTAATGCAAGATTATAGAAAGCATTTCGCTGAATACTACTATGACTGGCATGATATACCTCAATACCATTTAAACCAGCACATTTAAAATCCTTTACTAATTGTTCAAGTGACATTTTTCTGTATATTTTACCTGGATGAGCAAGAACAGAAATACCTCCACTTTCTCTAATTATTTTTAAAACGTGCTTATAATTAAGCTTTTCACCCTTAACATAGGCAATCTTTCCCTTATCTAAATATCTAAGGAAAGCTTCTTTATAATTTTTAGCATAACCTTTTTCAGCTATGGCAGAACCTATATTGCCTCTTCCAAAGGATGTATTATTATTACTTTTAATATCTTTAATATTAATATCTATATTTATATCCTTAAGTTTTTTTAAGATTTTTTCAGCTCTCTCTCTTCTTTTTTCCTGTATACTATTTATATTTTTTATAAGAATAGGATTATTTATGTCTATAAAGTATCCAAGAACATGTATTTCCATGTCATCATATTCAGTGCTAAATTCTACACCTGGTATAATTTCTATGTTTGCAATTTTTTCTTTTGTTATATACTGAGAAGCTATAGTATCGTGATCTGTTATTGAAATGCATTTTATACCTTTTTCCTTTGCTAAATCAACTATTTGTTCAGGTGTAAACAAACCATCTGAATATGTAGAATGAATATGTAAATCAGCATACTGCATTTCCTATCACCTCACCAAAAAGCTCTTCATTAAAAATATAGCATTATTTTTATATATTGTAAATGTTATTTAATCATAAAGAGACCACCACAAAAAATATATGGTAGTCTCTTTTTTTTATTCTTCAGCTTCGTAATAAATCTTTGTAACTCTATCAAATTCTTCATCTGTTGGATTAACTAATTCTTCTCCATCAACCTTTAACATGAAAGTTGAATTATCATCAACATCTTGAATTAATACATATTCAACTCCCTCAACAGAAAAGCAGTCAACTATAGGATAATCTATAACATTTCCATTTTCATCTTCATATTGAACTGATCCAAATCCTTCATCTTCACAATTACAATTTTCATCATGATGATCATGATTACAATTACAGTCATGGTCATGATGATGATTTTTTGAATTACATGAACACTTATCTTTAGCCATAAAGCGCCTCCTTAAAATAATATTATTATGATAATATTCTAACCTTTTTTATCATAAAATAAAAGAAGTTTTTTTAATATTATTATTGTGATCAAATTTATTAGCTTCTATAAGCTTTCTATTCTTCAGTGCTTTAACTACAACTAATTAATAATTAAAAAAAGACCGCATTTTAGAAAATTTCTCTTCTAAAATACGATCTTTAAATGATTAGTTTTTATTTTTATGATTAGTTTTTAATATCCGTATCTAAAATTATTTACCTTCGTCTAATTTAATATATCCAGCTAATCTTTCTGCTGCATCTTTCTTAGTCTTTTCAAATAAAGCATCTGCAGCTTCTGGGAACATCTTAGCAAGTGAAGAGTATCTAACTTCTCCCATTAAGAATTCCTTAAAGTCAGCCTTAGGTTCCTTAGTAGAATCTAACTTGAATGGGTTTTGTCCTTCAGCCTTTAATTCTGGGTTGAATCTGTACATTGACCAATATCCACATTCAACAGCTCTCTTAGCTTCTTCTTGGCTCTTACCCATACCTATTCTGATACCATGGTTTATACATGGAGCATAAGCAATGATTAATGATGGTCCTTTATAAGCTTCAGCTTCAGCTATTGCTTTAAGAGCTTGAGCCTTGTTAGCACCCATGTTAATTTGAGCAACATAAACATATCCATAGCTCATTGCCATCATACCAAGATCTTTCTTCTTAGTCTTCTTACCACTTGCAGCAAATTTAGCTATTGCAGCAGCTGGAGTAGATTTAGAAGATTGTCCACCAGTGTTAGAGTAAACTTCTGTATCAAGTACAAGTACATTTACATCTTCACCTGAAGCAAGAACGTGGTCAACACCGCCGTATCCGATATCGTAAGCCCATCCGTCTCCTCCGAAGATCCATTGAGATCTCTTAACGAATAAGTCTTTATCTTCTAATATAGCCTTAGCAGCAGCTGATCCATCTTTTTCAAGTGCAGCTTCAAACTTATCAGCAAGGTCTCTAGTACCTTCACCTTCGTTCATATTTGCAAGCCATTCATCAGCAACAGCTTTTGCATCTCCACTTAAATCTGCAGCTTTAACTTTTTCAGCTAAAGTTTCTCTTTGAGCTTTAACTCCTAAGAACATACCTAATCCATATTCAGCATTATCTTCGAATAATGAGTTAGCCCAAGCTGGTCCATGACCTTTCTTGTTCTTAGTATATGGAGTTGAAGGAGCAGAACCTCCCCAAATTGAAGAACATCCTGTAGCATTAGCTACCATCATTCTATCACCAAATAATTGAGTTACAAGCTTAACATATGGAGTTTCTCCACAACCAGCACAAGCTCCTGAGAATTCAAGAAGTGGTGTTTCAAATTGGCTACCCTTTACTGAATCTTTAGCAAGTGGGTTCTTCTTGTCTGTTATATCGTATATTAAGTAATCCCAAGCATCTGCTTGATCCTTTTGACTTTCTGCTGGTTTCATTTCTAAAGCATCAACTGGACAGACTAAAGCACAGTTTCCGCAACCAGAACAATCAAGTGGAGTTATACCCATTGCAAAGTATAATTTTTCATCAGTCTTTAATCCCTTAGCATCTACTATCTTAGCACTTTCTGGAGCATTAGCTTTTTCAGATTCATTTACTAAGAATGGTCTAATAGCAGCATGTGGACAGACCATAGAACATTGGTTACATTGAATACACTTATCGCTATTCCATTCTGGAACATTTATAGCTATTCCTCTCTTTTCAAATGCAGCAGTACCAGCTTCGAAAGTACCATCTGGCATATGAGTGAATGCAGATACAGGAAGATTATCTCCTTCTAATCTGTTCATTGGGATAACTACATCTTTTACAAATTGAGAAGCATGTTTAATTTCAACTGGAGCTTCGTCAGCTACTGTCTTCCAAGCTTCTGGAACTTCTATCTTAACTAAAGATTGAACACCTTGATCAATAGCAGCATTGTTCATGTCTACAACCTTTTGTCCCTTCTTACCATAAGAAGTTACAACTGAATCCTTAAGATATTTAATAGCATCATCTATTGGAATAATGTTAGCTAATTTGAAGAATGCAGATTGCATTATCATGTTAGTTCTTCCACCAAGTCCGATTTCTTGAGCTATCTTAACAGCATTTATTGTGTAGAATTTAATATCGTTATTTGCGATATATCTCTTATAAGCTGCTGGTAAATGAGTTTCTACTTCTTCTGGAGACCAGATTGTATTTAAAAGGAATGTTGATCCTGGTTTTAATCCTTCTAATACGTTGTATTTAAATACATAAGATTGGTTTGAGCAAGATACGAAATCTGCTTTGTTTATTAAGTATGGTGACTTAATTGGTTTCTTACCAAATCTTAAGTGAGAAACTGTAATTCCTCCTGATTTCTTAGAATCATAGAAGAAATATCCTTGAGCGTACATGTCAGTGTGGTCACCAATAATCTTAATAGCACTCTTGTTAGCACCAACAGTACCATCTGATCCAAGACCCCAGAACTTACAAGCAGTAGTTCCTTCTGGTGTAGCATCTATATCTTCTGTTACTTCTAATGATGTATTTGTAACATCATCATTGATTCCAAGTGTAAATCCATTCTTTGGTTCAGCCTTTGCAAGATTTGCATAAACTGCAGCAATATGTCCTGGATTTGGATCCTTAGAACCTAAACCAAATCTACCACCAACGATAACTGGAGCATTTTCTGTACCATAGAATGCATCCTTAACGTCTAAGTATAATGGTTCACCAGCTGCTCCTGGTTCTTTAGTCTTATCTAAAACTGCAATCTTCTTAACAGTCTTTGGAACTGCAGCTAATAATTTTTCTATTGAGAATGGTCTGTATAATCTTACTTTAACTACACCGACTTTTTCTCCCTTTGACATTAAGTAATCAATAGTTTCTTCACAAACATCAGTTACAGAACCCATAGCAATGATTACTCTATCTGCATCTGGTGCACCATAGTAATCGAAGCAGTGATATTCTCTTCCTGTTAATTTAGTGATTTCAGCCATATATCCTTCAACAATATCTGGAACAGCTTCATAATACTTATTAACAACTTCTCTTTCTTGGAAGTAGATATCAGCATTTTGAGCAGTACCTCTTGTTACTGGATGATTTGGATTTAAAGCTCTCTTCTTAAATTCTTTAACTGCATCCCAGTCAAGTAATTTAGCTAATTCATCATATTCTAAAACTTCTATTTTTTGAATTTCATGTGATGTTCTGAATCCATCAAAGAAGTTTAAAAATGGAACTCTTGATTTAATAGCACTTAAGTGTGCTACTGCTGATAAATCCATAACTTCTTGAACTGATCCTTCTGCAAGCATTGCAAAACCAGTTTGTCTTGTAGCCATAACATCTTGGTGATCACCAAAAATATTAAGAGCTGATGTAGCTAAAGCTCTTGCAGATACATGGAATACTCCTGGAAGTAATTCACCAGATATCTTATACATATTTGGTATCATTAATAATAAACCTTGAGATGCTGTATAAGTTGTTGTTAAAGCACCTGCTTGTAGTGAACCATGAACTGCACCAGCAGCTCCTGCTTCTGATTGCATTTCCATAACCTTTACTGGTTGTCCGAAAATGTTCTTTCTTCCTTGTGCCACCCATTCATCAACGTGTTCTGCCATTGGTGAAGATGGTGTGATTGGATATATTGCAGTAACTTCAGTAAATGCATAAGACACGTGAGCTGCTGCAGTATTACCATCCATAGTTTTCATTTTTCTCATTACGTAAACCCCACTTTCAAAATATATTAAATTTTATAGAGCTAACAATTTTAGACTTTGTTAAAAAGTTAACATGGATTTGTTGTTAACTTTTTGCTTACAGTATTAATTATATATCAGTAATTTTATTTTGCAAGGAAATTTGCATATTAAAATCAAATTTCCAATAATGAAAATTTTCTGACAATTAACATTTTGTTAACAATATATATGTAGTATATATAATCTTTTTAATTTACCTTAGTATTTTTATAAAAAACAGAATTAATTAAAATAATTAATTCCGAATTTAAAATTTTATTTTTTTTCTTTTATTGCAGACATAATTGTATCTAACACTGCTTCATTTCCTACTTTTGATTTGCTTTTTTTCATATTAGATATTAAATCCTTCTTTTTGCTTTTAAGCTCTTTAATTTTATTCATAAAAGATTCATTATTTATTTCTTCCTCTTCCATTACTAATGCATATCCTTCATTTTTAAATGAATTAGCATTAAGAATTTGGTCACCTCTGCTAGCCTTCCTTGATAATGGAATTAAAAGTGTAGGTTTATTTAAAGCTAAAAATTCAAAAATAGAATTTGCACCTGCTCTTGAAATTATATAATCAGCAGCTGCCATAAGATTCGGAAGTTCTTCTCCTACAAATTCAAATTGTCTGTAACCAGCTTTATTTTTTAAAGCTCCATCTACATTTCCTTTACCACAAATATGAATTATATCAAAATCTTTTAGGAGTTCATTTAAATTTTCTCTTATAACCTCATTAATAACCTTAGAACCAAGACTTCCTCCCATTACAAATAATACTTCTTTCTTACCATCAAAATTACAATATTTTAATCCAAGTAATTTTGAGCCATTAAGTATTTCTTGTCTTATAGGACTTCCTGTTAATACACCCTTGTTATGTTTTATATATTTTAAGCTTTCCCTAAATGTAACACATAATTTATCACAAAAAGGAGATGCTAATTTATTTGCAAGTCCAGGTGTCATATCTGATTCATGAGCTACTACAGGTATTCCCTTCATTGATGCTGCAATTACTACTGGAACTGAAACAAAACCTCCTTTAGAAAATACTACATCAGGCTTTTCTTTTGAAAGAACCTTCCTTGCTTCAAAAACTCCCTTTATAACCTTAAATGGATCAGAAAAATTTTTTATATCAAAATATCGTCTAAGTTTACCAGATGATATTCCATAGTAAGGTATCTTATTATTATTTACAATATCTTTTTCTATACCATCTTTACTTCCAATATATTTAACCTCAAATCCTTTCTTTTTAAGACTCGGAATTAATGCCAAATTAGGTGTAACATGACCTGCTGTACCTCCACCTGTCATTATTATCTTATATTTATCCAAAAAATATCACTCCTAAACTTTTCTTTCATAATTTTAATTATAACTTCTTAAAAAATCTTATCAAGGTATTCTATTTATATTAAAGAATATATTTCCTATTATACCTCTAATTAAATAACATATAACAGCAAAATTTCGACAAAATAATAGTGTAACAAAAAAGGAGATGATTTATATGACAAATTCAAACAATCAAAATTCAAACATGCAATCAAATGCATCTTCACAAAATCAATCATATTCAAAAGTATTAGTTCCAGAAGCTAAAGCTGGATTAAATCAATTAAAAAATGAAGTTGCAAATGAATTAAATGTAAAATTTAGTGATTACAATGGAAACCTTTCTTCTAAAGAATGCGGAAGCGTTGGTGGAGAAATGGTAAAAAAAATGGTTGCTCAATACGAACAAAATTTAAAATAAAGGCACCATAAAATTAATTACTGCGCAATAAATTGATTTATTACGCAGTAATTTTTACTCTATTCTAAAATTCTTTATATTTAGTTGAATATTTCTATTTCCATTAAATTCATTAATACTAGGATAATATACTATACTCATATTAAAATTAGAATATCCCGTATCTTGAAGTTTTAAAAAGGCTTCATTGCCAAATTTATTTGTATACATTTCTTTAAATAAATCATATTGCGAAAAATTAACACCTTCTATGTATCCATTTAGATTTTTTGCATTAAATCTAAATTTCATAAATTTCTTTTCACTACCCATAAAGTACACTCTTGAAACTCTTATATTTTTATCGGCTAAAAGAGGACTTGGATTACCTTTTCCAAAGGGTCTTAATTTTTCTATTTGTTCTATAATATTTTCGTTTATATTACTAATTGCCATAGGTGAATCTATTTTTATAACTGGAATTATATCCTTATCTGTTAAAGGACAATTTTCAACTAATGATTTTTTAAAATTAAAAAAATCTTCTTCTTTTACGGAAAGACCAGCCGCCATTGGATGCCCTCCAAATTTATATATATGCTTTTTGCACTTATTTAGTTCTTCATACATATTATAATTTTCTGTACTTCTTCCTGAACCTTTTATCATATCTTTTCCTTTAGTTAAAACAATTGTAGGCAGATTATATTTTTCTCTTATTCTTCCAGCAACAATTCCAACTATACTTTCATGAATAGTAGGTTCATAAACTACAATTACCTTTTCATCCTTAAGTTCTTTTTCAAGTTTATATTTAACCTTTTCCAAACTTTCAGTAGTAATTTCTTGTCTTTCAATATTTAATTTATGAAGTTTACTTGCTAATTTATTTGCATTATTTTCATCACTTGTAACAAAAAGTTCTAAAGCATAATCTGCTATTTCAAGCCTACCAGTAGCATTTATACATGGTCCATATACAAAACCATATGTATATTCTCCTATGGTTTTTCCATCCATTCCCGTTACTTTTCTAAGAGCAATAAGCCCTTTATTTTGTGAGTCTTGTATAAGCTTAAGTCCAGATTTTACAATAATCCTATTTTCATCTTTTAAATCTACCACATCACATACTGTAGCTAATGATGCAAATTGTATCAATTCTTCAATACAATTTAATTGCTTATTTAAAGATTTTGCAAGACATATTGAAAATTTTAATGCAACAGAAGCACCACATAAATCTTTAAAAGGATAATTGCAATCTTGTTGCTTTGGATTTATTACTGCATCAGCTTCTGGAATTATAGGAATTCTACCTTCTTTATTTTCTATAAATGGAACATCGTGGTGATCAGTCACTATTACAGTGATACCTAAACTTTTTGCAAATTTAACTTCTTCAATTCCTGATATTCCATTATCACATGTTAATATAACTTCACATCCATCATCATAAAGCTTTTTTATTCTATCAATACTCATTCCATAACCTTCAGCTTCTCTATCTGGAATATGATATGAAAAATTGGCATTAAATTCACTTAATGTTTTATAAAGAATTGTTGTACTACATACACCATCACAGTCATAATCGCCATATATTATAATTTTCTTTTTACTATATATAGCATCTTTTATGATATCTACAGCTTTATGCATATCCTTCATAAGAAATCCATCATACAAATCATTTACTGTTCCATTTAAAAATTTTTCAGCTTCTTCCTTTGATGAAATATCTCTATTAGCTAATAATCTCAAAGTAAGATCAGGCATATTAAAATTATTCTTTAAATTTTCAAATTTTGTTTTTCTATTTATTACTATCCAATTTTCTTTCAATATTTAATCACCTATTTTTTAGTTTGGCACAATTATTTTCTTATTTAAGATTTTTTCCTTTATAATTTATAACTACGGTTAATTAAAGATTAATTATTAATTAAAAAGTTGTACATCATTCCTTCTTTTAAATCTTTAACATCAGCACCTAACTCTTCTGCTATTTTATAGCTAAAAGCCAATGCAGTTGCAGGCCCTCTGCTTGTTATCATTTTTCCATCAACAACAACATTTTCTGAAGATATGTAATTTCCTTCTGATAATTCCTCTTCAAAACCTGGATATGATGTAACGTTCTTGCCTTTTATTACTCCAGCTTTTGCTAAAACTATAGGTGCTGCACAAATAGCTGCAATATATTTATTATTTTCATTAAAATATTGTACTGCTTCTATAACTTTTTGGCTGCCTCTTAAATTAGTGCTTCCTGGCATCCCCCCTGGAAGTGTAATTAAATCATAATCTTTAATATCATCATCTAATACTTTATCAGCCTTTACTAAAATATTGTGTGCTCCTTTAACATATTCTTCTTTAATACTTACCATATCACAATGAATGTCTAGTCTTCTTAACACATCTACAACTGTTAATGCTTCTACCTCTTCAAAACCTTCTGCAAGAAAAACTGCTACTTTTTTATTTTTTGCCATATTTATCACCTCATTAATTATATTATATATGCTTTTTTAACTTCATCATCAAAACCAATAAGCATTACACTACTTCCACGTCCTGCTCTATTTTGCATTTTTATATCTGAAGCCAAAATTTCTTTTTCCTTTTTATTTTTTGAAACTAATTTATATTTTAAACTACCATGTAATAAAGTTACAGCTATTTCATTTTTATTATTGTCATTTAAAGATGTATTTAATACATCACCTAAAATAACAGAATCTCCTTCTTTTAAGCTTATTCCTGTAACACCTGATGCTATTTTCCCCATTGGATTTACATTTATTGCAGGGAATTTTATTGCCATTCCCTTCTTAGTAAACATTAAAACCTGTGATGAAATTCCATCAGCTATTTTAACTTCTACTACTTCATCCTTTTCTTGCTTAAATTTATGAGTTTGAGCAGCTAAATATTCGCCTTCATAATCCTTAAGAGAAGTTTTCTTTATATAACCATCCTTTGTAAAAGTAAAAACATAATAATTTTCTGTATATTCTTTTATAGAATATATAGCTATTACCTTTTCATCTTTTTCTATTGTAGATACAATATCCTCTAATATTATGCCATCCTTAATTGCATTTTCAATTATAAATGATTTTATTTTTATTACTTTGCCTTTATTAGTAAACATAAGTAATTGGCTAAGAGAATCTGTTGATGCTGACTTATTGTTTTTAGTTAACTTCGAAATGCACTTTAAACAATTTTTACCACGCACATTACTTATTCCTACTGTAAATTCACAATACTCCATATTATCTGAATATTCTATATTAACTACTTTATCATTATCACCTAAATCAAATAATTGAATTCCAAGAATATTTCTAGCCATATCAACAAGTTCTGGCATTTGAAGTGTAAATTCTAAGCCTTTCTTAGTTGTTACCTTAATAAATTCTTTTGATTCATCAAATACATTAACACTAATAACTTCTTCTGAATCTCTAAGCTTAGTGGCTTGAAGCTTACCATAATTTGTATCAAACTTATCTAAAGAAGTTTTCTTTATATTACCACTATCAGTTACAATTTGAAGATATACTTGTGGATTAAATGTAGTCATAGAAATTGCACTTACAATTATTTCTTCATCTAAATTAATTTGTTTTATAATTGTATCAATTCTTTCACCTTTTTCTTTCCACTTGCCTTCAGGAATATTTATGCCTTTGCATTTATACATATTTCCTTTGTTTGTAAATAATAATATATTATCTCTGGTATTAGATTTAAATAAGAATTTAAGGCTATCTCCTTCTCTATATTCAATATCTTCTGCATTAGCATTAGACCTCATATAATTCTTTTCTGGAATTCTCTTTATAAAGCCATCATTTGATAGAGTTACCATAACATCTTCAACTACAATAAGTTCATCTAAATCAATTTTTGCTTCCCTTTCATCTTCAATTATAGCTGTTCTTCTTGGATTTCTATATTTATCTGTTATTTCCTTAAGTTCTTTCTTTACTACTCTTAAAAGTTCCTTTTCTTCACTTAAAATCTTTTTAAATCTTGCTATTTTCTTTTCTAATTCTTTGTATTCTTTTTTAAACACATCAATTTCAAGTCCAGTTAATCTATAAAGCATAAGCTCTAAAATAGCATTAGCCTGAATTTCTGTAAAATCAAATTTATTAATAAGATTTGCACATGCATCCTTTTTAGATTTAGAACTTCTTATTGTTTTTATAACATCATCTAATATATTAATAGCTTTAATAAAACCTTCTACAATGTGGAATCTTTTTTCTGCTATTTCAAGTTCTTTTCTAGTTCTTCTTGTAACAACATCCTTTTGATGATTAACATAATGCATTATTATTGTTTTTAATCCCATAGTTTCAGGTTTTCCATTAGCTAAGGCAACCATGTTAAAGCTTATGTTACATTGAAGGTCAGTTTTCTTAAAAAGATATTTTAATACCTTATCTGCAATTTTTTCATCTGCTGACTTTTTAAATTCAATAACTGCTCTTACACCTGTTCTATCTGATTCATCTCTAATATCAGCTATTGCTTCTAATGCCTTTTGATGCCTCTTATCTCCAGTCATTTCCGAAATAGTTTGAAGAAGTTTTGCCTTATTTCTTTTGTAAGGAAACTCTGTAATTACTATTCCAACTCTTCCATTTTCAAGTTTTTCAATGGATGTTTTAGCTCTACATACAACTTTTCCCTCACCAGTTTCATAAGCTGATAATAGTGAATCTGTACCAATAAGTATTCCTCCAGTTGGTAAATCTGGCCCTTTTATATAATTCATTAATTCTTTTGTTGTTATTTCAGGATTATCAATATAAGCTAAGACACCATCTGTAACTTCACCTAAGTTATGAGGTGGAATATTAGTTGCAAGACCAACTGCAATACCAAATGTTCCATTAACTAAAAGATTAGGGTATCTACATGGTAAAACCTTTGGTTCAAGTTCACTATCTGAATAATTTGGAATCATTTCAACTGTATCTTTATCAATATCTCGAAGCATTTCCATTGCTATATTGGAGAGTCTTGCTTCTGTATATCTCATAGCTGCTGCACTATCACCATCCATTGATCCAAAATTTCCGTGTCCATCAATTAATGGTTCTCTAGTAGTAAAATCCTGTGCAAGTATTACAGTAGCATCATATACTGATGTGTCACCATGAGGATGATATTTACCTAAAATATCTCCTACAATTCTTGCTGATTTATAATATGGTCTGTCAGGAAATGCCTTAAGCATATATGCTCCATAAAGTATCCTTCTATGAACTGGCTTTAAGCCATCTCTAACATCTGGAAGAGCTCTTTCTTTTGCTACTTCTACTGCATAAGGTAAATAATTATCTGGCATTGCATCTTCTAAAGCAACAGTTAATATATTATTATCCTTTGGAATAGATTTAGATATTTGTTTTTTTCCCATATTAATCCTCCTTTAAAATTCTGCATACTTATACATATATTTCTTTCTAGGTTCTACAACATCTCCCATAAGAAGTGATATCATTCTTTCAGCTTTTGCCGCATCTTCAATAGTAACTTTTAAAAGAGTTCTTGTTTCTGGATTTAAAGTAGTATCCCAAAGCTGTTCCGGATTCATTTCTCCAAGTCCTTTATATCTTTGTATAAGTGCTCCTTTTCCTATCTTCTTTTTAGCCTTTTCTAATTCTTCATCACTATATGCATAAACTGATGTTTCTTTATCTTTATTATATTTATAAACCTTATATAAAGGAGGCTGTGCTAAATACAAATGACCATTTGAAATAAGAGGTCTCATATATCTATAAATATATGTCATCCAAAGAGTTCTTATATGATAGCCATCTACATCAGCATCACTCATTATTATTATTTTATCATATTTCAGATTTTCTTCTTTATAATTGTCTAATGTTCCTGTACCTATGGCAGCATTAAAAAGTCTTAATTCTTCTGAGGCTAATACATTTTCAAGTTTTTGTTTTTCAGTATTCATTATTTTACCTCTTGAAGGCATTATAGTTTGAAATCTTCTATCTCTTGCTTGCTTTGCAGATCCTCCTGCTGAATCTCCTTCCACTACAATAAATTCACTTACAGTATTATCTTTCATTGTACATACTGCAACTTTACCTGCAAGAGGTGATGTTCCTTTACCCACCTTCTTTTTTTCTGCATCATTTATTTTTTTTATTTTATCTCTTCTAAGAGCTGCTTGAAGAGCATTATTCATTATATTAGAAGCCAGTTCTTTATTATCTTCTATCCATTCAGAAAATTTAGTATATGATAAATCATTCATCATTGTATAAGCTTCATTATTACCAAGCTTAGTTTTTGTTTGACCTTCAAATACTGGATTTGTAAGCTTTATTCTTATTATTGCTGTCATTCCTTCTCTTAGGTCATCACCTTCAAATTCCTTATCCTTTTCTTTAACTATTCCAAGCTTCCTTGCCCATTCCTTAAAAGCCCTTGTCATTCCTGTTTTAAAACCTGTTTCGTGAGTTCCTGCTTCTGTTGTTGGTATATTATTTACATAACTTGCTATATAATCCGTAGTTGAATCTGTAAATTGTACACATACCTCTCCATACATTTTTATATTATTTACTTCACGTTCTCCATCAAAAAGTATAGGTGTCTGATGTATAGGTGTCTTACTTTCATTTAAATAATCTATAAAATCTAAAAGTCCACGCTCAGAATAGTATTCTTTAGATACTTCTTCATTTTTCCTCTTATCAATTAAAAATAATCTAATCCCTTTATTTTGGAATGCTAATTCTTGAAGTCTTTCATCTATTACATCAAATTTAAAATCTATTGTAGAAAAAATTTCATCATCAGGCATAAATGTTATTTTTGAACCTGTTTTATCGGTTTTCCCTATAACCTGAAGCTTAGTAACAGGGGTTCCTGGCATATTTCTTTTTAATTCTTTATCATATGCATATTCAAATCTCTGTCTATATGCATTACCATTTTGATAAACTTCCACTTCTACCCATTTTGAAAGTGCATTTACCACTGCTGCACCAACACCATGAAGACCTCCAGATGTCTTATAATTTTTATTATTAAACTTTCCTCCTGTATGAAGCTCTGTAAATACCATTTCTACTCCGCTTTTTTTCTTAATAGGATGAATACCTGTAGGTATTCCTCTTCCATTGTCTTCAATAGTTGCACTTTTATCTTTATTTAAAGTTATTACTGCCCTGTCACCAAATCCATTAGTTATTTCATCAATAGCATTATCTAATATTTCCCATATACAATGATGTAGTCCTTTGCTTCCTATAGAACCTATATACATTCCTGGTCTTACTCTTACTGGTTCTAATTTTTCAAGAGAAGTAAGATCAGTTACATCATATGTATTTTTATTATCCATAACATTCTCCTCCATACTTTTTTTACATCTTTTCTTAATATACTTATTTTTTTCTTACTTGTCAAAAATAACTTTTATCAAAAAACTTAAAAGTAGAAAAAAGCTTGCTATAAACTTTGATAAATATCCTTAGTTTATAGCAAGCATTAACATTACAATATTATTTTATAAACATTTTTTATTCTATTTATTAAACATCGCATATTTCTACATTTCTAACATGCTTTGTAGGATTCCAATCCTTATTATTCTTTCTTAATATACCTTGAATTGTTATTGGTATCCAAGTTAATGTATATATACTATAGAATAAATATCTAAAGAAAAATAAGAAACTCTTTCTATTTAAGAATATAAATGCTATTACAACTAATATTAAATAAAATGCTGCATTAGCACCATACAAGGCTAATGATAATTTAAAATCATTAACATCTGGTAAAGCATTTTTTATAATAGTTGTTGCATATGGTAAGACAAATATATTGGTTGCTAAAAGAATTACCATTGCAAAGAACTTTTTGGTTACCTTCTTGTCTAAAATAAGAACTAAAGGCGTTACAATAAATTGGAATAAAACAAATGCCTTAAATCCCATATTTCCAATAACATCACTAATTAAAAATATATGTGCACCATGTGGAACTCTTGCTTGAATAAAACCTAAAACAGCTGAAATTCCCATAAGCAATGTTATAAATGGTTGAAGTACATATAAAGAGGCATCTAAAACATACATTTTTCTTTCTTTTATGCCTTTTTTAAATAATTTAAAGAAATATCTTGAAGCAACATCTGCAAAGCCTTGCATCCATCTTCTTCTTTGAATCCATGATTGTTTAAGCTTTAAAGGCTTTTCATCATAAATTTTAGCATCATGAGCCCAGCCTACTTTTTCATTATCTAGTATAAGCTTACATGTAAACTCTAAGTCTTCAGTAAGACATGTAGCTCCCCATCCAAGCTGCTTTAATGTATCAACAGCTACTGCAAATCCAGTTCCTCCAATTTGATTAGAGAAACCTACATTATTTCTTGCAAGTTGGTATAACCTATTTTGAGACCAGAAAGCTATTGAATATGAAGTAGTGATCCATGAATCATTTGGATTTTTACTATCTATGTAACCTTGAACTACTTTATATCCTTCTTTCATTTTTGAATCAATTTCTTTTAAAAAGTCTTTATCTACTAAATTATCAGCATCAAATATTGATACAGCATCATACTTTACATCAAGTTTAAATAGTTTATCAAACATCCATTCAAGAGCATAACCTTTACCACGCTCATTTTCGCTTGTTCTCTCATATACATTTGCTCCAAGCTTTCTAGCAATTTCTGCTGTCTTATCAGTGCAGTTATCAGCTATTACATAAATGTCATAAAGTTCCTTAGGATAATTTTGATTTTTCATACTTTCTACGAGCTTGCCAATAACTACTTCTTCATTATGTGCAGCTACTATCATTGCAAATTTGTTTTTTGGATTATAATCCTTGTGTTCTTTCTTTCTGTAAACACCAAAAATCCCTAACACCATATAATAACAAGTTATTATAAATATAAATATTTGAAATATAGCAGTTATTCCATAAATGACGTCTCCCATTTTATTCACTCCTATTTTGAGATTTTTTTCTTATGAATACATTTAAGCTAGTAAACATAAGCTTCCACACCTGTAAATTAATTTCTTTTATTCATATTTTATTAACATAATGTCTCCTTAATAATATAGTGCAATTTATAAAAAAAATCAAGAATATGTCTAATTATTTATACATTATTATTTTATTCACTTTTATGTTTTTAATACAAATGAAAAAAACTGTCGCATTAAAAGTTAAAAAACTTACAATGCGACAGCTAATTAATTTTTGTTTATAAAAAATGCTATTTTAAAATTGCTTATTAAACAATACCTTGAGCCATCATAGCTTCTGCTACTTTCATAAATCCTGCAATATTAGCTCCCATTAGAATATTATTTTCATGACCATATTCTTTTGCAGCTTCACTTGCATTCTTATAAATATTCTTCATGATTCCTTGTAATTTTTGATCTACTTCTTCAAAAGTCCAAGATAATCTCATACTATTTTGAGACATTTCAAGAGCAGAGCAAGCAACTCCACCTGCATTAGCAGCTTTAGCTGGTCCAAACATTACACCATTCTTTTGGAATACTTCAATTGCTTCAAGTGTTGATGGCATGTTAGCACCTTCAGAAACACACTTAACTCCATTATTAACTAAAATTTGAGCTGATTCTTTATCTATTTCACCTTGAGTTGCGCATGGAAGAGCTATATCACACTTAATAGTCCAAATTCCTCTGCATCCTTCATGATATTCAGCTGTTGGAACTTTATCAAGATATTCTTTAATTCTTCCTCTTCTAACTTCTTTAATATCTTTAACAACATCTAAGTTTATTCCATTTGCATCATAAATATATCCATTTGAATCACTTAATGCAACAACTTTTCCTCCAAGTTGAGTAACTTTTTCAGTAGCGTATATTGCAACATTTCCTGAACCAGATATTACTACAGTTTGTCCCTTGAAGCTTGTGTTGTTATCTTGTAACATTTCTTCTGTAAAGTATGATAATCCATATCCAGTTGCTTGAGTTCTAGCAAGACTTCCTCCATAAGTTAAGCCCTTACCAGTAAGAACTCCTTGGTCATTAGCTCCTCTTAATTTCTTGTAATATCCATAAAGATATCCAATTTCTCTTCCACCAACACCAATATCTCCAGCTGGTACATCTGTATCTAAACCAATATGTCTGTATAATTCAGCCATAAAGCTTTGACAGAATCTCATAACTTCATTATCAGATTTTCCTTTAGGATCAAAATCAGATCCACCTTTACCTCCACCTATTGGAAGTCCAGTTAATGAGTTTTTGAATATTTGTTCAAAACCTAAGAATTTTATAATACTTGCATTAACTGATGGATGTAATCTTAAACCACCCTTATATGGTCCTATAGCACTATTAAATTGAATTCTATAACCTCTGTTAACATGTACTTCACCATTATCATCTACCCATGGTACTCTAAACATAATTTGTCTTTCAGGTTCTACAATTCTTTCAAGAAGATTTGCTTTAACAAATTCTGGGTGCTTGTCGATAACTGGTATTAATGAATTTAATACCTCTCTTACAGCATCTTGGAATTCCTTTTCTCCTGCATTTCTTTTTTCAACAACTTTTAGTACGCTTTCTACATACTCTTTTCCATTCATTTGTTTTGTCCTCCCTCATTTAAATAATTTTGATATACAACATCTAACCATTTAAATAATAAATATCTAACACAATATTAATAATACACTAATTTTTTTAAGATTACTACCTATTTTTATGGGTTTTTTTATCATTTTTCATAATTGTACTTCATTTTTTTAATTTTTTAATATTAATTATTCTTCTAATTCTTTTATTATTTTATTTATTATGGTACCCTTACCATTTATTCTCCATCTAAGACTAAGTAATAATGATATTATAGCACCTACTGTACCACATATAATATCTGTCATTGTATCAATAAGACTATTATTTTGAGCATTAAGACCAAAGGTTAAGTCAGTTGTAAATTCCCATATTTCCCACACACCTGCTAGGGCTATTGAAAAAAATAGCGGAAACAAGTAGAAAAATACATCTTTTTTATAATTGCTATTTTTATTTAAACTAACATATATAATTATGCCCAAATAATATATCATTATACCTGAAATTAAATGTAAAAATTTATCATAGTAACTAATACCATAAAATCCGAACAGATTTGCCAAATATATTGATAAAAAGCAAAAAAACATAACTCCAATATACCCTATTGAAGATTTTTTTAAGAAAGTCTTTTTAAATAATATTTTACTTATTGCTAATACTGCTAATAAAAGTATAGCTTTAAAAACCTTGCTATCATTTCCTTCTAGCAAATTATACATTCCTGTTATTATTGTTATGAAAAAAAATGATGTTCCTATTATGTCTACCTTATTATTCATAATATTCTCCTTAAGTCTTATTTTGCTTTTCTTTTATTATATATAAATATTATTATAAAGCTTACTAATATTCCTGCTACTAAACCTCCTATATGTGCTGCATTATCTATACTTTGTCCTGTAAATCCAATGTATACATTTAATAAAATAACAACAATAAGATTTGTTACAGCCCCTTTTGACATTCTTTTTCTATTTATAAATATAACACTTGCAAGAGCTCCTAAAAGTCCAAAAATTGCTCCTGATGCCCCAATAGACAATGTATTTGGAGCTATTATGCAACTTAATATATTAGCAGCTATACCTGATATAAAATAAATAATTAAATACTTAACTTTACCAAATATAACTTCAATCTGAGTGCCTAATATATACAATGAATACATATTAAATAATATATGGGTAATACCACCATGAAGAAACATTGCAGTTACAAGCCTCCAAGCTTCACCATGATAAATATTATATGCAAATTTTCCTCCCATAGAATATAAAGTCATTATATCAATATCAAAAAAATTACCAGCCTTAATTGCAGAAATTATATATAATAAAATATTCACTCCTATTAATATATATGTTACATATGTATTATGCCCATTGATATTTTTTTTATTATTTTTTTGAATATTATTTTGATTATTAATTTGAATAATTATATTGGCTATATTTACATAGGATTCATCAGCATATAATATATTATTTGTTATTGGATTTAAAATTATCCTATTAACTCTTACATTACCTGCATAATAATTATTGTTATAAAAATTATTATCCATACTATTTTCTGTTAAATAAACACTAAATAGATTATATTTAACACCTCTACTATTTAAAGTATTTACCACTACTTGCTCCTGATATTTATCATTTATATCAAAAAAGAAAGCAAAAGCAATACAAATATTATTTTGCATTTTAGTAGCACACCAAATAGTATTACTATTGGATTTTATTTCTTCTAAATTAAATCCTTCTCTATTAGATAAATAATTAAAAGTATTATTTCTATATTTTTCAAAAATATTTTCCACCATATCCTCCATTATATAAATTAAGGAGTCTGCAATTAACAAACTCCCTAAATATATATTATTTTATAATTCTTCTTCCATCATATCTAAAAGTTCATTAAATCTTTTTATTGTAGCTTCTATAGGCTTAGGAGTAGTCATATCAACTCCAGCCTCTTTTAATATATCAATTGGGTATAAACTACCGCCCCTCTTTAAGAAACCTTTATATTTTTCAACAGCACCTTCTTTTCCATCTAAAATAGAATTTGCAAAGGCTGTTGCTGCTGCATATCCAGTTGCATATTGATATACATAATAATCAGAATAGAAATGTGGAATTCTAGCCCATTCAATATCTATTTCTTCATCAACAATCATGTCTGGTCCAAAATACTTAACATTTAATTCATGCCACTTTTTATTAAAATCTGATGCTGTAAGTGCTTCACCTTCATTTAAGGCTTCATGAGTGTAAAGTTCAAATTCTGCAAACATTAATTGTCTAAAAACTGTAGTTCTAATTTGTTCTAATTCTTGATTAATTAAGTATAATTTTTTCTTTTTATCCTTTTCCTTTTCTATTTCATAATGAATAAGTAATGCTTCATTAGTTGTTGATGCAACCTCAGCACAAAATAGTGTATAGTTTGCATAAATATAGCTTTGATTTTTTCTTGAATAATAAGAATGAAGTGAATGACCCATTTCATGAACTAGTGTTGATATATCATTTAATTCATAATTGTAATTTAAAAGTACATAAGGCATAGTATCATATGACCCCCAGGAATATGCTCCACCCTTTTTACCTCTATTTTGATATATATCAATCCATCCTGAATTAATACCTTCATTAAATATATCTAAATATTCTTTACCTAAAGGTTTTAATGCTTCATTAGCTACCTTTACAGCTTCATCAAATTCTATATGCTCTTTTGGTATTTCTATTATAGGAACATATAAATCATACATATGCATATCTTTTAGTCCTAATAACTTCTTTTTAATATCAACATATCTATGAAGCGATTTTATATTGTCGTTTATTGTTTTTATTGCATTTTTGTATACTGATATAGGTATATTATTAGGTTCAAGAGAAGCCTCTAAAGGTCCTTTATAATTTCTAATATTAGCTCCAAAATTAAATGTTTTTACTGATGAACTTAATGTTGTAGCTATTGTGTTTTCAAACTTTTTATATTCACGAAATAATGTTTTAAAGGCATTTTTTCTAACATCTCTATCTTTACTTTTTATATATGTTGAATAATTTCCTTCTGTAATTTCTATTTCTTTGCCATTTTCATCTTTTATTTTACCAAAAGTCATATCAGCATTAGTAAGCATATTATACACACTTTCTGATGCACCTAAACAATCTGATGCTAGGGCTAATAATTCTTCCTTTTCCTTTGATAATACATGTGGCTTTTCCTTTAAAATAGTTTCAAGTAAAAACTTATATTCTTTAAAATTTTTATCATTTTTTATAAGGTCTTCTATAAATCCATCTTTAAGTGCTAATATTTCTGGTACAAAATATGCACTATAACTAGCATATTCTGCCATATAAGCATCTATTTTATTCATTCTAGCTTGATTTTCTTGATTTTGAGTATCCTCATCGCATTTCATATGAGCATATACATATAACTTTTCTGCTTCTCTTCCTAATTTTTCACTAAGTTTAAAATAACCTATAATGTTGTTTTTATCTGATAATTTTCCTGCAAAATTTAATAATGATGGTGCTTCTTTTTTTAAATCTTCAAAAGCTTTATCAAAATCACTTGAGTTTTTATATATTTTATCTAATTTCCATTTATATTTATCATCTATTTCTTCTCTTTTTTTCAATTCAGTCATAAAACTCCTCCTATTTATATTCTTCTTCTTTTCCCTTTATTGTTTCAAATACATTTTCCATTTCTTCATATATCATTTCAATAGCCTTATCTAAAATCTCCTTCATATCATTATGATCCTCTTTATATTGAAATTTTAATATAAATGTTGGATTATATTCATCCAAGTCTTCTTCTAATTTAAATCCAGCTTCATTAAATCTTTCTTCGTTAAATAAATCATAAATTGCTGAATACTCCCATTCCTCAACATCTTTACCTGTATCAAAGTAAAGATTTACTTCATTGTCAATAACATATAATTTTTTAACATGTAAAGCCTTTTCATCTACTTCAAAACTTCCAAGTTCTCTTTTTATAAATCCTGTTTCTTTATCCTTTTCCATTATTACTAAACTAGAAAAATCCATATATTCACCTTCTATTTATTATTTTAACTTGTTTTAATTATATTATAACAAACTTATTTAATTCATTGCACTTTTTTTCATTTTTAAGTGTGTTCTCAAATATTTGCTTCATTAAGCTTTATATTCTTTTATCACTTATACTTTGATTAATTAAGAATTCAGGATATTTTTGCTCCTTTCCTCAGAAAAATTTTGATTTTTAAAAAAAGCACTATAGCTTGCTAAAATAACAAACTATAATGCTTTAATCTTTTATTTATTACTATTTTCCATTAAAATCAAAGAAACCAAGACCATAAAGAGCTTTAATAAAACGTCTCATATAATCATCAGAAGTTACAGGCCAACGGAATCCCATTCTATAAAGCACTTGCATTGTATATTCATTGCTCTTTTTAACTGCAAATGTCTTTTGACCATGTGCCATATTTTGATAAGCAAGCATACTTGAAAGAATTTTTGCTTTTTCCGGATCTTGCTTTGCATCTTCAAGAGCTTGTTCATATTCTTCTTGTTCTGCTGCTACTGAATGTAATCCTATTTTATCCATTTCCATATATAAATCACCCATCATAAGCATATGGTTATTAAACGGATGGAATACAATACATTTCTTTGGTGTTTTAGCTAAAAGTAAAATTGCTTTAGCAACAAAATCTATTGGAGAAAGTTCAAATGGCATTTCTATCATATCATATGGATATTTCCCAATAATTACATTAGATTTTAATCTACCCATAAAAGTATTTGTAGTAAAGTTAATTTGATACTCACCATCACTATTTCTTGCAGCAAGTGTACCAACACGCATAATTTTTGCATTAAATCCTTTAGATACTTCTTCAAGAATTGCCCTTTCTGCTAAGAATTTAGAAAGAGTATATTTAGATCCTTGTTGTTGTCCAAAATAAAGTTGTGTTTCCTTAAGTTTAGTAACATCACCTTGCTTACCTACAAACATTCCACCTACACTCATGGTAGAAACATGAATAAGTCTAGCGTTAATTTGTTTACAGAAGTCTATTACATTTAATGTTCCATAAAGATTTACATCTTCAATATCAGTACCCTTTGAAAAATGCTTAACATTTGCTGCACAATTTATAACAGTATCAATATTAAACTCAAGGAATTTATCAAAAGATTCCCTAGATGTAATATCTCCATTTAAAATTAATACTCTATCACCATACTTTTCTTTTAAACTTTCCTCAAAATAGTAATAGAACATTGAGTTAAGCCTTACCTCAGCAGGATTATTCTTTTTGCTACGAAGAAGACAATAAACTTTTCCATTATATTTATTTAAAAGTTCATAAAGAATATGTATTCCAAGGAAACCTGCTGCACCTGTAAGAAGTACATCACCAATTTCTTGCATTTCTCCATTTTTAAAACTTTCAATATTATTATCAATTAATAAATTATTAATATTACTATAATCAAAACTACTTAAATCTTCAAAATCATCTTTGTCTTTTCCATTAGTTAAAAAGCTTGCTAATGCCATAGGTGTAGGATTTGCAAAAACATCTCCATATGAAATACCTATGTTATTCTTATTTGCTAAAATAATAACTCTTGTTACAGTTAAAGAACTACCACCTATATCAAAGAAATTATCATTTGCATAAACTGTATCAATTTCTAAGACTTTAGCAAAAATATCACAAAAGATTTTTTCAAATTTAGTTGATGGAGCAATACCATTACTATTTGCTGAACTTTCAGGTTCTGGCAAAAGCTTTGTATTAATTTTACCATTAGGTGTTAATGGCATTTCTGAAAGCTGAACAAATGCAGTAGGAACCATATATTCTGTAAGAGATTTTTTCAATTCATTTCTTATATAATCAGTATCAAGTTCTTTGTCAGCTACATAATAAGCACAAATTGCATCATTTCTATTTACCTTTCGTATAAGAACAGTTGAACTCTTTATTCCATCAATATTTGAAAGGCACTTTTCTATCTCTCCAAGTTCAATTCTTAATCCTCTTAACTTAACTTGATTATCTTTTCTACCTAGTATTACAACATCACCATCTTTAGTCCATTTAGCATAGTCACCAGAACGGTATGTTCTCTTTCCATTAAAATCAATAAATGCTTTGCTTGTCTGCTCAGGAAGCTTATTATAACCAAGTGCAACTCCATAACCAGAAATAAGAAGTTCTCCAATAACACCAATTGGAATTATATTGTCATCAGAATCTACTATATGTTCAATACAATTCATAATTGGTCTTCCTACAGATATTTCATTAGCATTAGTTAAATCTTTAGCATTTGAAGAAACTGTAATTTCAGTAGGTCCATAAGTATTAAGAATCTTTGCATTTGTTCTTGTACGTAAAAGTTCCAAAAGCTTATTTGGATATTTTTCACCACCACAAAGAACAACTTTGCATTTTTCTACTACTTCTACAAATTGGTCAAGTTCCATATACTGTAAAAGTCTTGATGGAGTACAATTTAATACATCTACATTGTTTTCTTTAAAAAATCTTGCAAGAGACATAGGATTAACTGTTTGTTCATCATCTGCAAAAACAAGTGTTAAGCCATTACATAATGAAGCTATTGTTTCTTTTAATGACATATCAAAAGCAATTGTTGTTACAGAACCATATGCCTTACAATTATCAACAACATATTTAACATAAATATTTGCATCACTATATGTAACAAAATTTGATATTCCTAAATGCCTAAGCATAACTCCCTTAGGTTTACCAGTAGAACCTGATGTGTAAATAAGATAAGCTAAATCCTCTGGTTTAACATCTACATTTGGTGTTTCTAAATTATTACCACTAAGAAGAACATTTACATCTATTGTTTTAGGATAAACATCAAGAAGTTCATCTTCTGTAACAACAAAATCTGCTTCACTATCTTCAATAATATTGTCTATTCTATCCTTTGGATAATCAGGACAAGTAGGAATAAAAGCTCCTCCAGCCTTAAGTATACCTAAAATTGTAGTAAAAACTTTAGATGTTCTTTTTAGAAGAACTACTACCTTACTGCCTTTTTTTAGCCCCCTTGCAATAAGTTCATTTGCAGTAATATTGGCAAGATTATCAAGTTCTTTATATGTAAGTGTTTTATCACATGCAACAAGTGCATTTTTATCAGGTGTCCTTTCTACTTGCTTTTCAAATTTTTTATGTAAAAGCTTAATTTCAACAGGAGCAATAAGTGATGTAGCAAAACTATCAAGTTCTTTAACTTGTTTATCATCAAGCATAGAAACTTTTCTGATTTTTTCATTTGGATTTTCAATAATATGCTTAGTTGTGTTAAAGACAGATTTTAAAAATGTCTGCATTAAATCTTTACTATAAAGAGCATCATTATATTTTATAACAATACAAGGTTCATTATTTACTCTTTCAATACAAATAGTTATTTTAAATTTTGCAGTGTCCATTGTTAAATAATCTCTTTCAACCTTGCTACCATCAATAATTAAATCATCTGTTACACCAAGTTGATATTCATATACTATATTAGGTGTATAACCAAATTTTGAACAAATTTTAGCATAAGGATAAATTTCATTTTCTATTGAACCTGCAAATACGTCCTTAGTCTTTTTAATAAATTCAAGTACTGAAGTGTCTTGAACCTCTATTCCTAATGGAAGTGTCTTTACAAACATACCAAAACAATTTCTAAGACGTATATCACTTCTACCATTACTAATTGTGCTTAAATAAACATTTCTGCTATTTATAAAACGTGAAACTGTATAAAAAGATCCTGCAAGGAAAAGCTGTGCTGGTGTAATATTATTCTCTGTGCAAAAGGCTTCAATTTTATCCATATTAAATGGCATTGAAATTTGTGCAAGGCTTCCATCTTCCATTTTTCCATTTAAATCATGTGGTATTTCTGACGCTGATTCAAAATCCTTAAGCATATCTTCAAAAAATTTCTCAGCTTTACTATATTCTTCACTTTTTTCAGCTTTTATTTCATCATCCACATAATCAAAATATGTATAATCCTCTGCTTCAATACTCTTTCCTTCATATACATCCTTTAATTGATTCATAAATACATTAAGTGAATAGCCATCAAAAATAATATGATGGAAATCCATGAAAAGATAAACATTGTTTTCAGTTTCCGCAACAATTATTCTAAAAAGCGGAGCTTTCATAAGATTATGCGGCTTAACAAATTCCTTTTTCATACTTTCAAGATTTTTTTCACTAACTTTCTTCACAGGAATCTCAATAGTTGGATCTTCAACATAAACCTGCTCTATATCATTGTTTTTCATTGTAAGATTTGTAAGTATATATGGATGCGCAAGTATAACCTTTTTTACACTTTCTGCTAGTTTATCTGCATCAACAGATTTTGAAAATGTTAAAATCGATGGAATATTATAAAGTGTTCCATATAAATTTTTCACATAATCAAAATATACTCCTAGTTGTGTCTTTGATAGAGGATATACAGACTTATGTTCCTTTTGTTTATTTTTTTCATTTTTAGTCATAGCGCTACTCATAATATATTCCTGTAATTCATTTTCTATAGATATAATAGAACAGCCTTTCATAAGTTTTTTAACATTAGGTTCAAATCCAAATTCTTTATAAATCTCTACTGCAAGTTTTATTATAGAAAGTGAGGTCATACCAGCAGACATAAGATTTTCAGAAATATTAAATTCATTATGTCCTATAACTTTTTCAACAATATTAAAAAGTTTCTTTTCCATAAATGTTAAAGGTTTTGATACAGTATTATCTTTTTCTTTTTTAGACATGTTAATTTTAGGAAGCTTTTTCTTATCAACCTTACCATTTACATTAAGTGGAATCTTATCAATTTGCATTGTAGCAGCCGGAACCATATAAGGTGGTTTTTTCTCAAGAATAAATTTGTTTAATTCATCAATATTTATAGTTTCATCTGATACTATATATGCAGCAACATATTTTCCTCCAGATGGATTATCTAAAGCTACAACTGTTGCATCTTTTATACCTTCATATTCACGTATAATTTCTTCAATTTCAGAAAGCTCAATTCTAAAGCCCCTTATCTTAACTTGAGAATCACGTCTTCCAACAAATTGCAAATTACCATCAGGTAAGTATCTTACTATATCTCCTGTATGATATACTCTTTCATAAAATTTCTCCTGTGTAAATGGATTAGCTGTAAAGACATTTTCAGTTTGATCTGGTCTATTAAGATAACCTCTTGATACTTGTTCTCCTGAAATCCATAATTCTCCTGGTGCTCCAGGTGGAAGCATCCTTCCATTTTTATCAACAACATAAAGTTTTGTATTACTTAGTGCTTTTCCAATAGGAATATCTTCATATTTTTTTGTAATATCTAATATTGTTGCAAATATCAAAGTTTCAGTAGGTCCATAAGCATTATTTATAACTACATCCTTAGGTAAATCAAAGTTAACAAGCTTTTCTCCTCCTACAATTATAGTTGAAAGAGTTTTAAATCCTCCCATAAGTGCAAATTGACGTCCTACTTGTGTTGTCATAAATGTATTTGTTATACCAATTTCATTATAATATTTTTTTAATGCAACAAGATCAAATCTCATATCCTCTGGTATAACTACAAGTGTTCCTCCTACTGTAAGAACAGGATATATGTCCATTACACTTGCATCAAATCCAAAACTTGCATAAGAAGTAGCTTTTGTCTTTTCTGAATATTCAAAATGTCTTGTAAACCAATTTGAAAATGCTGAAACATTTCTATGTTCAATCATACAACCCTTTGGTATTCCAGTAGAACCTGATGTATATAATAAAATAAACAAGTCTTCTGGTTTTGGATTATTTAATAATACATTTTTATTTTCAAGCTTGTCAATGTCCTTTGTAAGTAAAACAGGGCCATTATAATTAGGTATTAATGGTAATAATTCTTCATCTGCAATAAGAAGCTTTGCATTAGCATCTTTCATCATAAATTCAAGTCTTTCACTTGGATATGTAGGATCCAGTGGTTCATATGCAGCCCCTGATTTTAAAACTCCTAAAGAACATATTGGCATTTTTTCACTTTTATTAACTAATATAGACACAGCATCCTCTGCTTTTATACCAAATGATACAATATATTTTGCAAGTTTTTCTGTAATACTATCTAATTCCCTATATGTAATTTTCTTATTTTGGTAAATAACAGCAATATTTTCAGGTGTTTTATTTGCCTGTTCTCTAAATAAATCAATTATTGTTTTTTCTCTATTATAGGAATATTCTGTTTTATTGAATTTATCAATTACAGCTAATTGTTTACTATTTGCAATCTCAACTTCACAAAGCTTATCTTTTTCCATAAATTCTTCAAGAATATTTACATATGAATCTGCAAAAGAACGTATATTTTCTTCTTTATATAAATCGCTTCTATAATCAAATCTTATTTCAAAACCTTGTTCTGTTTTAAATATTCTAACATTTATCTTTGAAATTGAACTATTTAAAGGAAGTACTTCAAAATTAAACTTTACTCCATCTATTTCAAAATCAGAAAGTATGTCTGACTGATATGCAAACATAATGTCAGGTGAAATATCATAATCAGAAGTTAATTTTACAAGAGGGTATGAATCATTTTTTACAGTATCTTTTAAATTTTTCCTTACACTTAAAAGAAAATCTGCAATAGTACTTTCTTCATTAATATTTGTATAAAGCGGTAAAGTTTTAACTAACATACCAATTGTATTTTGTATACGACTATCAAATCTGCCATGAGATACTGCACAAACAACTGTTTCAAATTGATTAGAAAATTTTGCAACAGCATATTCATATGCACCAAGAAATAGGGTACTTGAAGTTACTCCAATTTTATTTACAAATTCTTTGACTTTTTTATATTCAAGTTTATCATTTAAAAAAATACTAAATTCTTTACTTGGCTTATTTTCATCATCACTATTTTCTAAAAAGTCCTCTATAATCTCAGATTTTAAATCAATTCCCTTAAAAATATTATCATAATATTCCTTAGACTCTTTATATTTTTCTGTGTTTTCAAGACGCTCCTCATAAAGAGCAATATCCATTTGTGTTACTTCTTCTTTTGGAAGTTCCTTGCCTTCATAAGCAAGTTTAATTTCTTTACATAATGTAGCATATGATGTTCCATCAAATATAATATGTTGGAAATCCATTATAAGCATGTATTCTTCTTCTGATTCAAAAATTACAAGCCTAAATAGTAAATCATTTTTAAGATCAAAAGGTTTTAAGAAATCCTTTTTTGCCTTTTCAAAATCATCTGTTTTAATAACAGGAACATCTACTTTAATGTTCTTTCTTAATTTCATCATAGGACTTCCTGTTGAATCATCAATATATGCTCTAAGTACCTCATGATTTAAGACAGATTTTTGAATTGCTAAAATCAATCTATCTACATTAATTTTTCCTTTTCTAAATTGGCAGCTACAAGGAGTATTATACATTGTACCTTGTGGATTTTGCACACAAGCTAGATAAATTCCCATCTGACTTGGTGTAAGTGGATACATTTCCCTCCTTTGGTTAATGCATTCTGTTAAAACATCTGAATAGTTCATTTTTTCCCCTCCTAAATTCTTATCATTATTCTATTAAATCCTAATACATTAGAATATTCTATATTTTTTGAAATAGCTCTAATAACCTTTATTTCTGAAAGAATATTATCTTCACTATGGCTTTCTAATATATCAAAAGGTTCTCCATTATCTCTAATAGAAATTACTACTTCATTATTATTTTCAATCATTATTCGAATATCTATATCAACTAGTTTTCTTTTATTTATATATGTACGCTCAGCTAAATCAGCGGAAATACCTTCAACAGCTACTGCTATTCTGTTTGCCTTATTTTTTTCAATATTATGACTTGTTAAAAATGACATTAAATATGAAGAAACACCTGATGCATTTTCTTTTGTAGCTTTAAATGAAAGTGAAACAATTTCATTATTGTCAGCAGCTTCAAGAAGATAAAAATCTTCATATTTTCCTTTAGACTTTTTCTTAATTATTAATGTAATTAAACTTATAGCTGCAAGAGTACCTACCTGAGCAACGCAAAGTGACATCCATACACCTGTTATTCCAAAAAACTTTGACAAAATTAATGTTGAAGGAATTAACATTACAATTCCATTAAGAACTGCAATAGTTGTAGATAATGCCTTTCTTTGAGTTGACATATAATAGTATAAAAGTAAAAATGAAAAAGCAAGAGCTGGAAATGATAATGCGTTTATACGAAGTGCAGGAATTGCATTTGCAATATCATTTTCTGAAGTAATTCCAAATAATCTTATAACAGGCTCTGGTGAAACCTCTATAAATATCATTATTACAATACTGGATATTGCAAGAATTTTAGCTGCTCTTCTAAAAGCATAACGTATTCCATCATGATCCTTTTCACCAAAACAAACTCCTATAATAGGTATCATAGTTTGTGATGCCCCTGTTATGAACATAGACATAAAAATCTGACTAGAAGAACATATAGAATATGATGCCATAGCATCTCTACCTCCAATACTTTGGATAGTGCTATTTAAGAAAAGCATTTTTATAGTTATAAGAAGAGTACCTAGAGCACCTGATAAACCTACTGTAATAAGACTTATAAAAATATTTAAAAAATCTTTTGGCATTTTTAATATAGAAAAATCAAAATAAATAGTACTTTTTTTGAAAATAAAATGCGTAATCATTATAATAAATCCTACTGCATAACCAGTAACAGTTGCTATTGATGAACCTTCTATATTCATATTAAATACCTTCATATATACAAAATCCATTATTAAATTTACTATATTTACTATTATAATTATATTTGAAGCAAATCTTGGTCTATTGTCTGCTCTTATAAAATAAATAGAACAAAGAAGTAGTAAATTAAGTGGTGTTCCTATTATAAATGGTATGTAATATTTATATAGAAGAGAATGAAGAACACTGTCATTAGTTAATAGTGAACATATTTCATCTGCTAAAGAAAGCTGAACTGCAATAAGTATAATACAAATTAAAATAACTGATATAAAAGCTGTAGTAAAAACACGATTAGCTTGTTTATTATCATTTTTACCCTTTGCAATTGAAATAATACTTGATGCTCCAAGTCCAAACATAATTGTAAGTGAAAAGTAAAGCTGTGATATTGGCGATAAAAGATTTATAGCTGACAATGCATTTTTTCCTAATATATTTCCAGCTATCATTGCATCAACTATCATTGATATATTTGTAGCCATAGCTGTAAGTACAGTTGGTAGGAAATATTCTGAATATTTTCTGTTAATAGTAATAGAATTTCTTTTTAATAATAACTCACTCATATAATACCTCACTAAATAAAATTTATTTTATGCCTGTTCTATTTCAAGATAATCATCCATTCCTACCATAGTAAAAAGTTCTTTTATAACATTATTTGCATTTATAATCTTAAGTTTTCCACCATTCTTTATTATCTTCTTGTTAAGCATTAAAATAACACGCAAACCAGCACTAGCAACATACTCAAGTTCTTTCATATTTATTGTTATATTTCTAATTTCATCAAAAGATATACTTTTAATTTTTTCCTCAAATTTTTGCGAAGTCATAGTATCTAATCTACCTATTAATGAAATTATAAGATTATCATTCTTCATATTAACTTTTATTTCCACAATAATCCCCCATATTTTAAATATTTAGAATAATTGTAACAAAAATAATATATTTATTCAATTATTGAATTTTCTTTTATCCTTTCATTAACAATTTCTCGAATAATTGAATAAATAACTGAAAAAAGTGGTATAAACAAAATCATGCCAAGTACTCCCATTACACTACCACCTACTGTTACTGCAACTAATACCCATATTGATGGAAGTCCCACAGAATTTCCCACCACATGAGGATATATAAAATTTCCTTCTATCTGTTGAAGTACTAAAAATAATATAATAAACCATAATGCTTGAATTGGATTAACCATTACAATTAAAAATGCACCAAGTATACATCCTATAAAAGCTCCAAATATAGGAATTAATGCTGTAATGGCTATAAGTACTCCTATTAAAAGTGCATAAGGCATTCTAAAAATAGTCATTGATATAAAAAATAATATTCCAAGTATCATTGCTTCTATAACTTGGCCAGATAGAAAATTAGAAAATGTTTCATTACACATTTTGCATATTTTTAAAATTCTTTCTACTATTTTTCTATTAAAAAATGAATAAAGAATTTTTTTTATTTGAAGTGCTAATTTTTCTTTTTGCATTAAAATATATATTGCAAATATAAATCCAATAAAAAAGTTAATTACTGTTCCAATTATTGAAGATACCACTCCAAAGGTTGAATTAAAAAAGCTCCCTGCACCATTCTTTATAAAATTTAATACATTCTTTTGAATTTCATACCAATCAATATCAATACTATTTATATAATCTTGAATTTCTGTACCTTCTATTCCTAAATTATTAAGAAATCTTTGAAGATTATTTATATAACTTGGCATATTATCCTTTAATATTGTAAATGTCTTTACCACTTGTGGAATAATTAAAAAAACAGCTATAAGAATAACTGCAAAAATTGATAAAATTGTTATTGCTAATGATATACTCCTTTTAAATTTTTCAATTCTTTTTAATTTTTTGCATTCAGTTATTTTTCTTTCAAAGAAAACCATAGGCACATTTAGTATAAATGCAATAATTCCACCAATTAAAAAAGGCGCAACTATACTTGCTATTATTGAGAATCTGTCTCTTATACACATCTCCGAGCCCACGAGACAACAGTAGCAATCTCGGTTGGCGGGTGGGGGGTGGGTACCGGGGGGGGGGGGGGGGGGGGGGGGGGG
>NZ_JBQHRN010000017.1:0-50459 GCF_052066735.1 Clostridium sp. HCP1S3_C6 | reverse complement strand
ACGACTGTGGAGTATCATATCAAATGCAAGTAGTTTTTATAACAAAAGCAGATACATTGAAACAGTAAAATTCTTAAAATGTTTATATTTGATTACATTTTAAGTAGCAGAGTAATATGACAGGTCTTATTCATATATATTGTGGAGATGGAAAAGGTAAAACAACAGCTGCCCTTGGAATTGTACTTAGGGCAATTTCGGCTAAGAATAAGGTGCTTTTTGTGCAGTTTTTAAAAGATGGTAATAGCTCTGAATTAAAAACATTAAGTAAATTTAGTAATGTGAAAATTATTACTGGTAAAGGTGTAGATGGATTTACATTTACTATGACAGATAAAGAAAAGGAAATTGTAAAGAAAATTCATAATAATCATTTAACAGAAGCTATAGATATTTGCAAAAATAATAACATTGGTGTACTTGTTTTAGATGAAATAATAGGAGCAATTAATTTAAAGTTAGTAGATTATAATATACTTTTAGATTTTTTGAAAAATAAACCTGAAAATTTAGAAGTAATTATGACAGGTAGAGATCCTAATAAAGAGTTAATAGGCATAGCAGATTACGTATCAGAGGTAAAAAAGATAAAACATCCTTATGATAAAGGCATTGAAGCAAGAGTTGGAATAGATATGTAGAAAAATACACTATAAGGTAAAGTTTTTTCAATGCAAAAATCCTTGTAAAATGATATAATATTATTATTATATTTTTGTGTTAAATGGTGGTGAAGCATATGAAACTTTGGATAAATCAAAATAAATATGTAATTAGTAAACCTAAAGAATTTGTAATATTAAAAGGAAAAATTGGAACAGGAAAAAGCGAAGCTATGCTTCATAGAATGTTAAATATAAAAAATAATTTTTCATTTGAAGATGGAGATAGAATTTTATTTATTACAAAAGACGAAAAAAGTTTAAAAAATATAAGAAAGAGATATAAAATAGCTGAAGAAAATAATGAATATAAGTATATGTCATTACTTTCTTCTAAATTTGAACCAGAATTCTATTCTTTTAAAGAGTTTACAGAAAAGTATAATAAGGATATTAATATCATTAGTAATAAAACTAAAATAAAATTTTTAAAGGAAATTTTACAAAAGAATAAATTTAATAATAAAAGAAAATTTTGCTGTGACAATATATTTAAAATAATAGAAGAAATAAGGTTTATTAAAAATAGTTCAATAAATAAAAATGAGGATTTTTCAAAGATATTAGAAGATCCCCTAAGAATTAAAAAAAATCCAAAAGATCAGGAAGATATGTTTTTAATAATTAAAGAATATAATAAATTATTAAAAAATCATAATTTATTAGATGAAGAAGATAATATTAACAATTTGTCTAAAATTTTAAATAAATTAAATAAGAAATATGTTCATATTTTTATAGATAATGGTGAAAATCTTACTACTTTAGAAATGGAATTTTTATTATCAATGCATTTAAGAAAAACATATGGCACTTTTAATATTTCTGTTAATTTAGATGGTAATGAAAATGTATATTCAACCCTTGTTAGAAAAGGGAGGGTAAATGCAAAAAAGGTTTTTGGTAAAAATAAAAAGATATTTAATTTCAAGGAAAAGGAAGAAGGAATACAACCCAAAAGCAATTCTCAAGAATTAGTGCAAAATGAAAATAAATTTAAATTTATAGATTTAAAACATAATAAGGATTTTGATTTCATAGTTGAATATAGAGAGGATTCTGAAAGAATAAAAGATGATTATAATAAATATAAAAGTGATGAACTTGAAAAAATTCCTGTTTATGAAAATATAGCAGCTGGAGAACCTATTCTTATTAATGAAGAACAACAAGATACATTTGTGTTACCTAAGTTTTGGGTTAGAAGTAGCAATGATAAGTTTATTTTACAAGTAAAAGGTAATTCCATGATTAATGCAGGAATAAATGATGGGGATTTAGTAGTTATTGAGCAAAATCCAGCTCCTTTTAATGGTGATATAGTTGCGGTTAATATTGAAGGTAGTGCAACACTAAAGAGGCTTCAGGTAAAAAATGATAAAATTTATCTTATGCCTGAAAATGATTTATATAAACCAATAATAATAGATGCAAATGATGAGTTTTATATTTTAGGAAAAGCTATTGGAATTATTGCCAAAAGTTAAAAAAGCTTTTAAGCCCTTCCTAATTATGGTATAATAATTTAATAACAAGTAACTTGTATGAAATAGGGGGATTTTATGGGTAATATTAGAAATGTAAAAAAGAAAAATAATAAATTAGCAGATAAACTAAAGGGAAAATATGAAAATGTCATTTCAAATGTTTTTTGTTATGTAAGGGCAGAATTAAATTCTATTGATGCTGAAAGGGCATTAAACGATATTTTAATGTTACTAGATGATGAATATGAAAAAGGTACAAATTTAGATGAATACATATTAGATGTAAGAAGTTTCGTTAATCCTTTTTTAAAGAAATATAAAAAAAGTAAATCATATAAATTTTCAAGTTTAATATATGATTATTTGCCAGTAGGAGTTTATGGTATAAGCTTTTTTGTAATTATTGATATGATTTTTAAAATATTAAAAAGTAATGAAAGAGTTTTTGAAAATATGATTAAAGTAAATTATATTTTAAGACCGTCTATATATATTGCAGCTTTACTTATCTTTTTATTTGTAATGATGACAGTGAAAAATATTACAAAAATATCATTATCTAATGGTAAAGGTTCTGCAATAATTGCTAATATTGTTTCATGCTTAGTATTATCAGTAGCAGTAGCTATAGGCGCATTTTTCTTAAATAAAAATGGAATTTTTAATATAGTTACATTTACAGTATCAAAATGTTTTATAGCGGTAGTGATTGTTGTGTTAATTGTATTTGTAATAAGTATGTTTTGTGGAAGTAGATTAAGAAAGAAATAATTATAAATTTTATTAAGACCTTGCTTTTTTGCAGGGTCTTATTTTTGTTATAAGAAAAAATTAATATTTTTAAATTATGGATCACCTGCAAAGATAATTGAAGGAAATATAGCTGTTATGTTTGGAAATACTAATTTTGCTGTAAGCTTTGCAATAGCATTAATGTTTATTATTACAATAATTTCTTATGCTTTATCACATATTGTATTTTGCAAAAAAGATATGCTTGTATAATTTAGAACTTAGCTAAATTTCAATATTGTCCATTTTATTTAATATATGATAAAATGTTGTCATAGTTTTATGGAAGAAAGGGGATTAAAATGAAAAAATTCAAAAGACTAATGACAACGTTTATCTTAATGATTTTTTCTATTACAGCATTAGGATGTGGTAATAGTTTAAAGGAAGATACAACTCAAAAAAATTATGAGGGAAGAACTTTTTATGAGATTTTTGTAAGAAGCTTTAATGATTCAAATGGTGATGGAATAGGTGATATTAAAGGTGTTACTGAGAAACTTGATTATTTAGAGAACTTAGGAATAAAAGGAATATGGCTTATGCCAATATTTAAAGCTAATAGTTATCATGGATATGATGTAATTGATTATTATAGTATTCAAGATGAATATGGTACTATGGATGATTTAAAGGATCTTTTAGAAGAAGCACACAAAAGAGACATTAAAGTTATTATAGATCTTGTGTTAAATCATACTTCAACTGAAAATGAATGGTTTAAAGAAGCAAGGGCTGATGAAAATAGTCCATACAGAAATTATTATATTTGGACTAAAGATATGAGTAAAGCCACAAGTATTTCTGCAATGAATACAAAGGAATGGAGTCAAAATGGCGATAAAAATGAATTGTACTATTCAATATTTGATAGTAAAATGCCTGATTTAAATTTTGATAATGAAGAAGTAGTAAAAGAAGTTAAAAAAATTGCAAAATATTATCTAGAGGAAGGTGTAGATGGCTTTAGACTTGATGCTGCAAGATGGATTTTTAATGAAAAAAGTAAAAACATAAGTTTCTGGAGTGATTTTAATAATTATGTTAAATCAGTTAATAAGGATGCTACATTAGTAGCAGAGGTATGGGATTCACCTAGCAACATTGCTGAATATACTAATTGCTTTGATTCGTTTTTTGAATTTTCTATGGGAAAATATGCTCAAAATAGAATTAAGTCAATGTCAATATCAGGATTTGTTGATGATTATTCATTAGTGGATAATATATACAAAGAGGAAAATCAAGATTTTGTAATGGCCCCATTTTTAAGTAATCATGATAATGTAAGAATAATGACTTCATTAAGAGATGATTTTAAAATGAAAGAAGCTGCTTGTATGTATTTAATGCTTCCAGGGTCACCATTTATTTATTATGGTGAGGAAACAGGAACTCTTGGATCAAAGCCTGATGAAAAACTTAGAGAACCATTTATATGGAGTAGTAGTGATATAAGCAAAAATACAAGATGGGAAGGTGTTACAAGCGATATTAATAAGGTTGCTGTAGAAAATCAAGAAACTAATAAGGATTCTTTATTAAACTTTTATAAAGATATTCTAAAAGTTAAAAATAGCTATAAATCTTTAAGATATGGTACTGCCAAAACACTTGAAGGTGATTATGACAGCAATGTAATGGTAATGGAAAGAAACTATGAAAAAGAAACTTCATATGTAATAATTAATGGTAATGTTGATAAGCAAAGTATTCCAATACCTAAGGGTAAATATAAAGTTTTATATTCATCAGAAAATAGAAGTGAAAGTACAATAAAATCAAAGAATGGTATTGAAATTGATGGAAATGAAATAATTATTCTGACTAAGGAATAGTAATGTGTATTGATTTATGATAAAATATATCTTAATATTTGACTTAGGAGGATGCTATGAATTGGTTAGATAAATTAGAAAGAAAATTTGGAAAAATATATATACCTAATTTAATGCTTGTAATAACAATAGGAACAGTAATACTATATTTAATATGTATGGCTACAGGAAGTACTTCGGCAGCAAATTTATTTATTTTATCACCAAATGCAATTTTGCATGGACAGGTTTGGAGGCTTTTTACATTTATTTTTGTTCCAAGTGCTTTTTCTCCTATATTACTTCTTATTTCATTATATTTTTATTATTGGGCTGGAAGTTCTCTTGAAAGAGCATGGGGATCATTTAAATTTAATGTATATTATTTAATTGGAATGCTTGCTACAATAATAATTTCATTTATTGTTAAGGTTCCAGTAACTGGTGAATTTATTAATTTATCATTATTTTTAGCTTTTGCAAAATTATATCCAGATATGGAAGTTTTGTTAATGTTTTTAATTCCTATAAAGGTAAAATGGCTTGGATATTTTAACTGGGCATTAATTGCTGTGGAAGCTATAAGATATATAGTATATGGTAAGTATATTTATGTTTTATATGCACTTATTCCAGTTATAAATTATCTTATATTCTTTGCAAGAAGCAATTATAAGCAAAAGAAGATGCAGGCAAGTTCTGTAATTAGAATGAAAGATTATAAAAAGAAAATTCAAAAGGCACAAAAAGACAATTACATTCATAAATGTGAAGTTTGTGGTATAACAGATAAAGATGATCCAAATATGGAATTTAGATATTGTAGCAAGTGTAATGGAAAGCATTGCTACTGTGAAAAGCATATACTAGATCATAATCATGTACAGTAAAATATATTAAACTTGTAAATAAGGAAGCTCACAAAGGACGATTTAATCGTAATTGTGGCAGGTGCATCATCATATACACGATATAATGAAGGTATAGAGATTGAGGTTATGTAAATTTTATTAATAATAGCAGGTAGCTTAAATAGGCTACCTTTTTTATTTGTAAGAATAGAATTCAAAAGAGTTATAATTTCTTTTAAGGGAGGCTTATACAAGGTAGTATATAAAAATTAGTCTTATACTTAAGAAAAATGCATATATATAATTGTTTTTATGTTAGAGATAACCTTAGGATATTAAGAAAATGTTTACAAAAAATACATTGAATAATTAATAGTAAGTAGTAGAATAAAGTTAGTATAAAAATGACTGAAAGTCATAAATATAATTAGGGGAGGGGATATTTATGAAGAAATTTTCAGAGTTTATTGCAAATAATGCTAAGCTTATAGCTTTTATTTCTATTCTTCTTTTGATTCCATCTGCAATAGGCTATATAAATACAAGAACAAATTATGATATATTAAGTTATCTTCCACAGGATCTTGATTCTACTGAAGGAGAGAATGTTTTAGATGAAGTTTATTCTGATGCATCTATTGGTATAGTAATTGCAGAAGGATTAGAACAGAAGGATATTGTAAAAATAAAAGATCAAATTAACAAAATAGATGGTGTAAATACAACTTTAGGATTAGATGATGTATTAGATGAAAGTATACCAAAAGATATTCTTCCAGAAAAAATTCAAAATCAACTATATGATGGAGATACAACAATGTTTATTATAAAATTTAACGATTCACCATCATCTGATAGTACATTAAATGCTGTAAAAGAAGCAAGAAAAGTCTTAGGTAAGCAATGTTTTTTAAGTGGTATGTCATCAATTGTAAGAGATACAAAGGATATAGCAGATAATGAAGCTCCATTTTATGTTTTAGTAGCTATAATATTATCTATAGTAGTACTTGTTATTTCAATGGAATCAACAATAGTTCCATTAATATTTATGCTTAGTATTGGAATTGGTATTGTATATAATTTAGGAAGTAATTTGATTTTTGGTGAAATATCATATATTACAAAAGCATTAGCAGCTGTACTTCAGCTTGGAGTAACAATGGATTACTCAATATTTTTAATGCATAGGTATGATGAAGAGATACCCAAATATGAAAGTAAGCAGGAGGCAATGGCATCTGCAATAAGAGCTACAATGCTTTCAATTTCAGGAAGTTCCTTAACTACAATTGCAGGATTTGCAGCCTTATGCACTATGAATTTAACACTAGGACGGGATATTGGGCTTGTAATGGCAAAGGGTGTTGTTCTTGGTGTTATTTGTTCAGTAACAGTTTTACCAGCATTTGTATTAATATTTGATAAAGCTATTCATAAATTTAAACATAAAACTATAATTCCTGAATTTAAAGAGCTATCTGCAATTGTTACAAATCATTCAGGATTAATAATAGCTATATTTTTAATACTATTAATTCCAGCATTGTTTGGCTATAAAAATACAAATGTTTATTATAATTTAGATGAAAGTCTTCCAAAGGATATGGATTCAGTAATTGCTACAAATAAAATGAAAAATGATTTTAGTATGATGACAAGTCATTTTATACTTGTTAGGGATGATATTAAACCATATAAAATGAAAGAACTGGTAGGGGAACTTGAAGGAGTAGATGGTATTACAAGCGTTATTGCTTATGATAGTTTAATAGGTCCATCTGTTCCAGAGGATTTTATACCAGACAATATTAAAGATATATTTAAACAAGGTGGTTATAATTTAATTCTTGCAAATTCAAAATATAAATCAGCAGAGGATGAGGAAAATAAACAAATTGACAAGTTAAACGAAATAGTAAAATCATATGATTCTGATGCATTAATATCAGGAGAAGGAGCTCTTACTAAAGATTTAATTGAAATATCAGATCAAGATTTTAAAAATGTATCAATGGCTTCAATATTTGCAATATTCATTATTATAGTTTTTGTATTTAAATCTATTTCAATTCCGGTATTGCTTGTGGCAGCAATAGAATTTGCAATATTCGTTAATATGGGTATTCCTTATTATACAGGTTCATCAATTCCGTTTATAGCAAGTATAGTAATTGGAACAATACAACTTGGTGCTACTGTAGATTATGCAATACTTATGACATCAAGATTTAAAGAAGAACTTAATAATGGCTACAATAAAAAAGAGGCTATTAAAATTGCAGTTAAAGGTTCTGCAAGATCAATTGTAACTAGTGGACTTACATTTTTTGGAGCAACAGGAGGTGTAGCACTTGTATCTGATATGCCTTTAATAAGAGATTTATGTTTATTGATTTCAAGAGGTGCAATTATAAGTATGCTTGTAATTTTATTAGTTTTACCTTCACTACTTTTAGTTTTTGAAGGAATAATAAACAAAACCTCATTAAAATGGAAAGCTAAAAAAGAGTAGAAGCTATAGGGAGGGATTATTATGAGAAAAGGAATGTCAAAAAAAATTATAAGTTTAGTTATTGCTGCTTCTTGCATTATGAGTATATCTGCATCAGCAGCAGATATAACTAAGGATGAAACAGTATATGTTAACTTAGATAGTGATGGTAATACTGATAGTATAACAGTATCAGATTGGCTACACAGTAATAATGGAAATATAAATGTTAAAGATAAAAGTGATTTAGATGATATAAAAAATGTTAAAACTGATGATGAACCAGATATAAATGGAAATATATTAAGGTGGAATGTAGATAGTAGCGATGTTTATTATCAAGGAAAAACTAATAAGAAGCTTCCACTTGATATTTCAATTAAATATTATTTAAATGGCAAAAGAATGGACCCAGAAAACATAGCAGGTAAAAGTGGTAATATTAAAATTGAAATTGAATTTACTAACATGAGCTACAAAGAAAAGGATATAAATGGCAATAAAAGAAATATATATACCCCTTTTTCTACAGCTACAGTAGTAACTCTTCCTGTAGATTCATTTTCAAATATTAAAACTGATAACGGTTTGATGATTTCAGAGGGAAATAACACTATTATTACATTTGCAGCATTTCCGGGATTGAAAGAAAGCCTTGGACTTGATGATAATGAATTAAAAAACACAAAGGAATTACAGAATATAAATTTTAGTAATAAGGTGACAATTGAAGCTTATACAGATAAATTTGAATTAAATCCAATTATGATTACAGCTACTTCAAGTCTTCCTAATTTAGATAAGATAAAAGCAGCAGATACAATTGATGAATTAAAAACTTCTCTTTCAGACTTAAATGATGCTACAAATAGGCTTGTAGATGGAACAGGGAAGCTAGATAGCGGCATTCAAACTGCAAAAAATAAGCTTTCTGATGGTTTGAATTTATTAAATAGTTCAAAGATGGACAATGCCCTTAGTCTTATAAATGATCCACATAAGGTATATCTATCAAATAAATTATTAAATGATGCTTTTTATGCTCAAAATCTTGATGTATCTAAAGCAGGAGAATTATTAAATCTTTTAAATGATGATAATTTTAATAAGGCAGCATCTCTTGCTGGGTGTGCAGAAAATCTTATACAATATAAAGCATTGTTAAATTCTTCATTAGTATATGGAAACAAAATAATGTCTGATGAAAAATTTAATGAAATGATAAAAAGTATAACAAGTCTTGAAGCACAATATGGAAATTTACCTACAGAAACAAAAACAAAAGTAGATACTCTTGTAGCTCTTGGTACTACAGAAAATTTAATAAAAGCACAAAGACTTATAGGTGCATTTATAAGTACTAAAGGTGATTTTAATGAATTAGAGGAAACTGCAAATGCAGCAATAGCTATGTGTCCTGGAAATAATGATCAAGAGAAGACTGCATATTTTTTAAATACATTGAATAATAGTATAAAAATTACTGAGAATCTTTTAAGTGATGAAAATATAAATAAGCTTACAAGTTTGCAGAAAGATGTTCCTTCTTATGCATCTTCATATCTTGTATTAAAAGCAGAGCTTGTAGCATCTTATAGTAAAATGCAAGATGCAGGATTTAATAGTAAAAAACAGGAGCTAGAAGCTTATGTGAAGGCAGTATATGGACCATCAGATCCAGATGGCGCAAATGAACTTATAAACTATATTGAGAATATTACCTTAAATGATATATCTTCTGAAGCAATTATAAAAGATGTACAAAAGATAGGATTATATAAAGAACAATTACCAAGCATAATAAATGAAATGCAACAACTTAAAGCATTAAGTCCTATTTTAAGTGCATTAACTTATGATTTATCTAAAGAGGGAGAAATTACAAAACTTTCAACTTTATTTACTACAGTGAATGATGAAAGTACTCAAAATCTTTTAAATTCATTAGGAGATGCTGTACTTGCCTTTAGTGATGAAGAAATAAATACATTATGTTCATTAATTAATTCTAGTAAAGAAGCTCTATCATTAGTAGAAGTAAATAAAGAAAATATAGAAATAATAAAAGGTTTAATGAACAACATTCAAGGGGAACCTCAATTAATGAATGATATTAATAATTTTTCTAATAGTCTTGATAATTGTGAAAATTTAATAAATGAATTACAAAATAATAAAAGTAGTTTTACAAAGGAAAATATGAATACATTAAAGGATGTTTCATCTAATCTTCTTTCAATGCAGCAGGATTTAAAGGATGGAGATAGTATTCTTAAAGTTTTACAAAGTGCCATGGAAGAGGGAAATGTTCAAAGGGCAAAGAGCTTAGTAGCTTCACTTCCTGTTTTACAAAATGGTATAAATGAACTTTCATCTGGAAGCAGTACATTAAAAGATGGTATGATAAAATTCCAAAATGATGGTATAAATAAGCTTTATGATACTGGAAATAAGGGTATATCAAGTGCAGAGGATTTGCTAAAAGCAAAGGATGAACTTGTAAATATGTCAAATGATTATATGACATTTACTGCAAAAGATGATAACATGGATGGAAGTGTTAAGTTTATAATGAAAACAGCAGAAATATCCTATGAAGAACCAGAAGAAGAGGAAGATAACAGTACAGAAAATACAGAATCAAAAGGATTTTTTGAAAAAATAGTAGATTTCTTTAAAAATTTGTTTTAACATGAAATTAGTTATTATAGTTAGGCACAAAGCATTGGCATAACCAATTTCTATATAGATTTTGGTTATGCCTTGAAATTGTAGCTTGTCCAATTAATCAATATAATTAAAATTTTTACGACGAAGGAGTAAAAATATCCTGAATTCTTACCTGAATTCTTAATTATTAATTCTTAATTATTAATTATTAATTAACCAAGGTTTTAAGTGATAAAGAACAGAAAGCAAAATAAAGTAAATAATTGAAACCAAATTTAAAAATACAAAAGGAGAAATATGAGTAGCGAAACAGATCTTTTACCAAAATCAGTTGTATGTTGTAACATAAATGAAAATAATACATCAATAATTAAAATTTCTTCTAATACTTTTGCCATAAGATTACCAGGGGAAATAGGAGATAGTAACTTAAATATAACTGTTAATTTTTATTCCTTTAAAGAAAATGATTTTATAGAAGTACCTATAGATAAATATAAAATTGTATCAAAAGAAATAAAGGAATTTTATATAATTTATAATTTTGAAGTTTTTAATAATGATTTATATAGTAAATGTGTAAAAAATGTTATGAATGATTATTTAAGATATGTTAATTTAAAAAGTGAAGGTTATGATAGTTATTTTTCAAAAGAAATGGTAGATTATCCTTATGAACTTGATTATGACTTTTATGATATATATAGTGAAGAAAAGAAAAAATGGATGGAAAGCTTAAATCTTAATGAAGTTTGTGAAAATGATTTTGAATTAGCTATAACCATTGACAATGATGTTTTGTATAAAAGATACTTAAATAATGATTTTTCAACTTTTATAAATATGTATTATGAAGATAATTTTATAAATAGGGAAAAATTCATTAAAAAAGATATTTCACGTATTTATGTTGGCAATGAATTTTGTCACAATTTATTTCCAGATGGAGTTACTCTTATAAAGATACTTAATAAGGCAAAGGCTGACAATATTAATGTTACTCTTGCTTTTACATATATTAAGGATTGTTACATAGAAAAAAACAAGAATATTATAGATGAGGTTTATTTATGGTGCAAAGATAATAAGTTTAAAATTGAAATTATAATAAATGATTTTGGAATGATAAAATTATTAGAAAACAAAAAAGATTATTTTTCACTGAACCTTGGGGTACTGCTTAATAAGAGAAGAAAAGACCCAAGATACATTTATAAAAATGGCTTTAATGAAAGTATGCTTTCAGAAAATAATTTAAATAGTGATTTATTACATATTTATTTAAAAAAGTACAATATAAATGTTTATGAATATGAATCTTGCAATTATAAAATAAAAATTCCTAAGGGAAATCATAGTCTTCACATACCATTTTATCAAACAAATACATCAGATTATTGTCCACTTTATGCAATGTACAAAAATGGTGAAAGAGGAGGGCAGAGCCTTGTAAAAAATTGTCCTAAATATTGTAGTGATTATGTATTTTTATATCCTAAGCATTTAAAAATGGTTGGAAGGTATAATTCAATATTTGCATTTAATGAAAATATAATAAAAAACTCTAATGAAATAAATTATTATACAGTTAGAGGAATAAATAGAATAGTTTTAAATTTTATATAGGTAGGTAAAATAATGAAGATAGTTGCAGGAATGGGAGCAATAGATGATTATATTGCCCTTTGCGAAGCTGGAGCAGATGAAGTTTTTTGTGGTTTTGTACCATATAGTTGGAACAAAAAATATGGAAATCTTATGCCTCTTAATAGAAGAGAAGTGTTTTATTATAATGTGCAAATTAGCTCTATTAGTGATATGAAAATATTAAGAAAAATGGTTGACAAATATAAAGTGCCAGTTACTATAACATTTAATTCACTTTATTATACAGAACATCAGTACAATGAAATAATTATAATTATTTCTGAACTTTTAAGTATAGGATTTAAGGAATTTATTATTGCTGATATTGGTCTTATACTTAAACTTAGACAAAAGAAAATTAACTGTAAAATTCAATTAAGTGGTGAAGCTTGTGAAATTAACAGACTTTCTATGAAGCTTTTTAATAATTTTAATATATCAAGGTATATTTTTCATAGAAAAAATTTAATTAGTGATATGAAAAATTGTATTGAAGACAATAAAGAATTATCTTTAGAATATGAAGCTTTTATTTTAAATGAAAAATGTCATTACACTGGTGCATATTGCAATTCTCTTCATTGTGATGAAATGGTTCATTTATGTAAAGTTCCATACAAAATTGCAAGGGTTAATGAAGATTCAAAAGATTTTTATATGGATGATAAATTATCATTAACTGAGGATATAGATTGTGAAAGTGAAGATTACATTATAGGAAACTCTGGATGTGGACTTTGTTTTTTAAGGCAACTTAAAAATGCAGGAATAACTCATTTGAAGGTAGTTGGAAGAGGAAAATATATTGATTATATGGTAAATGATATTAAGGCCTTAAAAGAAGCCTTAGATTTAATAGAGGAAGTAGATAATGATTCTGAATACAAAAATATTATTAGAAATAATATTTTTAAAGGTAAATGCAGTAAAGAATGTTATTATTAAAAATAAGCATATAAAAACGTACAAATTTCATTTGTTTAAATGAAGTTTGTACGTTTTTTGTTTTTATTATAACATTTCTTTTTTGTTAAGATTATTCGTCTTGAAGAGCATCATAGCCTTCCTCGCCAGTTCTTATTTTTATACAATTTTGAACATTATATACAAAGATTTTTCCATCTCCAATATTTCCTGTGCGAAGAACTTTTTTAATTGAATTAATAGCTATATCAACTGGAACCTTGCATACAACAATTTCAACTTTAACTTTTGGAAGAAGTACTGTATCAAGTTCTGCACCTCTGTAAAGTTCAGCATGACCTTTTTGCATTCCGCATCCAAGAACATGTGTGACATTCATTCCTGTAATTCCTAAATTTTCTAAAGTATCACGAAGTAATGCAAGTTTATCCTGATTAATAAATACTGTAATATTTGTCATTGTATCTTTGCCATCTGGAGATTTTTCAACTGTAATATGGCCTTCTTTTGAACTTGAAGTAGAAGCTTCTTTTACTATTGAAGTTATATTAGTATTATCAGTATTTTTTAAAGTATAATCAGTAGATGGCATAAAGTCTGCATAACAACTTACAAGACCATGTTCTTTTAAATCAAGACCAACAATTTCTTCTTCCCTAGAAACTCTAAGACCATTAAACTTTTTAATTAATAGGAATATAATTGTCATTGTTACTAAAACCCATGCAATTACTGAAATAACTCCAAGACATTGAATTCCTAAGAATTTAAATCCATGTCCATATAATAAACCATCATTAACTGAGAAGAAACCTGCAAGGATTGTACCAGTAGCACCACATAATCCATGAACACCAATTGCACCAACTGGATCATCAATTTTTAATACTTTATCAATAAATTCAATACCAAATACAACAACAAATGCAGCTATTAAACCTATTATTGCAGCGCCAAAAGGTGATACAATATCACATCCAGCAGTTATAGCAACAAGTCCTGCTAAAGAACCATTAAGAGTCATTGATACATCTGGTTTCTTATATCTTATCCAAGTTATAAATAAAACAGCAGCAGTAGCAACAGCAGCAGCAATATTAGTAGTCATAAATACTGAACCCATTAAATTTAATGTATCATCACCAGTAGCAGATACTGTAGAACCACCATTAAATCCAAACCAACAGAACCAAAGTATAAATACTCCAAGGGCAGCTATTGTTAAGTTATGACCTGGAATAGCTTTGGGTTTGCCATATTTATCATACTTTCCAATACGAGGGCCAAGAATTTTTGCACCTACTAATGCAGATACACCACCAACCATATGAACTGCAGTAGAACCAGCAAAGTCATGGAATCCTAATTGAGCAAGCCAGCCACCGCCCCAAATCCAGTGACCAGAAATAGGATATATAATAGCACTTATTAAAAAGCTATATATTAAATATGAAGAAAATTTAGTTCTTTCAGCCATGGCTCCTGAAACTATTGTAGCAGAAGTAGCACAGAAAACTGTTTGGAATATTACATATGCATATGATGTATAGCTACCTTCAACACCATAATTTCCTTGAATGAAGAAATCAGGAACTCCAATAATTCCTCCTATATCAGTTCCGAACATAAGTCCAAAACCAAGAATCCAAAAAATTATTGTTCCAAGACAAAAATCCATAAGATTTTTCATAATTATATTACCTGCATTTTTTGCTCTAGTTAAACCTGTTTCAACCATTGCAAAGCCTGCCTGCATAAAAAATACTAATACGGCACCAAGAAGCACCCAAATAGTATCAACTGAAGAATAAATACCGTCCATAAGATCATCCCCTAACATATTTTGTCTAAAAATGGCGTCCTTAATAAAAAAGTTAAAAAACTTTATTAAGCACGCCAATGTGTTGTATATATAAATTATTTAAATGAATAAGCAAAAAAAGTAGCGTGTTTCAAAAGAAAAATCTTATGAAACACGCCAGTGTGTTATATATAAATTATTTAAATGGGTAGCTAACTTAAAACTATACTCTATAAATTAAATCAGAGTAAGTTGGGAATGGCCAGTAAGTTTTACCTACAAGGCATTCAAGATTATCAGCAGATTCCCTTGCTTCATTCATAGCAGGAATTACTTGATTTCTATAAAGATCAGCTATTTCAAATACTCCGTCTAATTCTTCAACTTTTCTAAGAAGAGCTGATAATTTATCTGTTTGAGAATATAATGCATTAGCATAAGTTGAAACATCAGTTAAAGTACCTTTTTCCATTTCGCAGCTTGTGCTAAGACCAACATTCTTCTTGCTTATAATAGTATCGCTTAAATCTTTCATAAAAGCAGTAGTAGCTGGTAAGATTTGTTTCTTTATCATATCTATCATTGTTAAAGCTTCTATGTTAACTACTTTAGAATAATTATCTAAAAGAATTTCAGTTCTAGATTCAAGTTCTTCTTTAGTATAAATGTGGTTAGATTCGAATAATTTAACATTCTTTTCATCAGTGTAGTGAGGCATAGCTTCGAAAGTAGAAGTGTAGTTACAAAGACCTCTCTTTTCTGCTTCTTTAACCCATTCATCAGAGTAGTTATTACCATTAAAGATAATTCTCTTATGTTCTCTTATTGTCTTTTTAATTAATTTATCTAATTCTCCCTTGAAATCATCAGCTTTTTCAAGTACATCTGCAAATTCTTTTAATTCTTCAGCAACAGCAGTATTAAGAATTATATTAGTACAAGAAATTGAAGCACTTGAACCAAGCATTCTGAATTCGAATTTATTTCCAGTGAAAGCAAATGGAGAAGTTCTATTTCTATCTGTTGTATCCTTAGGGAATACAGGTAAAACATCTACACCAGTTTCCATTGTTATTTTTCCTTTTGAAGTATATGAAGAACTGTTTTCAATTGAATCAAGTATTGCAGTTAATTCATCACCAAGGAACATAGAAACTATAGCAGGTGGAGCTTCATTAGCACCAAGTCTATGATCGTTGCCAGCATCAGAAGCTGAAATTCTAAGTAAATCTTGATATTCATCAACAGCTTTAATAACTGCACATAAGAATGTTATAAATTGAATATTATCTTCTGGAGAATCTCCTGGTTCTAAAAGATTTTGACCAAGATCAGTAGACATTGACCAGTTATTATGCTTACCAGAACCATTAATGCCTTCATATGGCTTTTCATGTAATAAGCAAACAAGACCATGTCTTTCAGCAACTTTTTTCATAGCTTCCATTGTTAAGTGGTTATGGTCAGTTGCAACATTTGTACTTGCAAATATTGGAGCTAATTCGTGTTGAGCTGGAGCAACTTCGTTATGCTTAGTTTTTGCTAAAATACCAAGTTTCCAAAGTTCTTTATCTAAATCTTCCATATATTCAGCAACTCTAGTTTTAATGTTTCCAAAGTAATGATCTTCAAGTTCTTGACCTTTTGGAGCAGGAGCACCAAATAAAGTTCTTCCAGTTAACATTAAATCAAGTCTTTGTTCATAGTATTTTTTATCTACTAAGAAATATTCTTGTTCAGGTCCAACAGTAGTAGTAACTTTCTTTGCTGGATTTTTAAATAATTTTAAAATTCTTAAAGCTTGTTCGTTTAATACTTGCATTGAACGAAGTAATGGAGTTTTCTTATCAAGAACTTCACCGCCATATGATAAGAATACTGTTGGAATACAAAGAGTATTTTCTTTAATAAATGCATAAGATGTTGGATCCCATGCTGTATATCCTCTTGCTTCGAAAGTAGCTCTTAAACCACCAGATGGGAAACTTGAGGCATCTGGTTCACCTTTTATTAATTCTTTTCCTGAGAATTCCATAATGACTTTTCCATCGCCAGCAGGTGATATAAATGAATCATGCTTTTCAGCAGTAATTCCAGTCATTGGTTGGAACCAGTGAGTAAAATGTGTAACACCTTTTTCTGTTGCCCAATCCTTCATAGCATTTGCAACAACATTTGCAACATCAAGTGTTAATGTAGCATTACCATCAATAACTTTTTTTAGTTCCTTAAATGTTTGTTTTGGTAGACGTTCTTTCATTACAGTATTGTTAAATACCATAGAGCCAAATAATTCAGGTACGTTTTTTGTCATAATAAAATCCTCCTATATATAAATGAATTTTTATTTATATTTTATTATTATTATCAAAAAAAAATAGCGCAGTACCAAACTACATTAATTCATGTAATTTGATACAGCGCCTTTGCTGATGTTTTTATTATATGCAAATTGTAATGAAATTGCAATACCTTTTTTAAAAAATATTGCAATTTTTTTGCAATCACTGTAAAATAGCATTGAACAAAGGTGTTTTAGGCATTATATATAAATGCCTTAATTAACATCTTTTTTTTTATAATTTTTTCATAAAAGAAATGTATAAAAGTATTTATTTAAAAAATATTGAAAGATTAATAGGGTATATTTATAATATAAAATATGTAATAAAAAAATAAAGCCCTTATTAAATGGTTACAAAGGGAGGATAAAAATGGACCGTACAATTTCAGAAATTTTAGAATTCGTAGAAGAAAATGATATTAAATTTATAAGACTTCAATTTTGCAATATATTTGGAGAACTAAAGAATATATCAATAATGTCTTCGCAACTTGAAAAGGCATTTAAATATGGTATAAGCTTTGATGCTTATGCAGTGGGAGGATTTAAGAATATTGAAGAATCTGATCTTTTCTTAGTTCCAGACCCATCAACATTAAGTATTTTACCTTGGAGGCCACAAGAAGGTGGTGTCGCTAGATTTTACTGTACTATAAAAACACCAGAAGGTGAAATATTTGAAGGGGATACAAGACATTTATTAATGGAAACAACAAAAAAATTATTAAAATATGACTATAGACCTAAAGTTGGGCCTGAATGTGAATTTTACTTGTTTAAAACAGACGATGAAGCAGAGCCTATATTAATTCCTCAGGACAATGCAGGATATTTTGATATTGCACCTTTTGATAAAGGTGAAAATATAAGAAGAGATATTTGCTTAACATTAGAAGAAATGGGTCTTACACCTGAAAGCTCACATCACGAAACAGGTCCTGGTCAAAATGAAATTGATTTTTTATTTGACAATCCCATAGAATCAGCTGACAATTTTATAACATTAAAAACTGTTGTAAAAACTATAGCAAATTTAAATGGATTACATGCCAGCTTTATGCCAAAGCCACTAATTAATAAAAGTGGATCAGGACTTCATATTAATTTATCATTATTTAAAGGAGATAAAAATATATTTGAAGTATCAAGTGGCTCTCATTCAAAGGAAGCTGAAAGCTTTATTGCTGGAATACTTTATAGAATTAGAGAAATTACAGCTATTTTAAATCCAACAGTTAATTCTTACAAAAGATTTGGAAGCTATGAAGCTCCTAAATATATAACATGGTCACATAAAAACAGATCTCAGCTTATAAGAATTCCTGCATCAAAAGGTAAATATAGCAGAATGGAACTTAGAAGCCCTGATAGTACTTGTAATCCTTATTTGGCATTTATGGTATTAATAGAGGCTGGACTTGAAGGAATAAAAAAAGAAAGAAAACTTCAAGAAGCCTTAAATGCTAATACTTATAATGTAGAAAATAAAGAGTCTTTAGAGGTTCTTCCAAAAAATTTAGGAGAAGCTCTTGAAATAATGAAAAAAAGTGAATTTGTAAAGTCTGTATTAGGGGAATATGTTTTTAATAAATTTCTAGATTCTAAAGAGGAAGAATGGGAGATTTACAAAGATAAATGGGAATCTGACGATGAAACTAGTGATTGGGAAATAAATAATTATTTCTATAAATATTAGTAAATAACTGGGGGCATTAAATGGATAAAATACTATTAGTCTGTAGTTCTGAAAAAGGAATAAAGGTTTATACAGATAATCTTAAAAGTCTTGGTTATAATCAGATTTTTGTGGAAAGCAATGGAGCTGCAGCAAGAAGAAAAATGATTAATGATGAACTTAATATGATAATAATTGATACTCCCTTAAAAGATGAATTTGGAACTGAAATTGCACTTAAAGCAGCACAATCAGCAAATGCAGGAGTAGTTCTTGTTGTAAAATCAGTTAATGCAGATATGATATCTTCAAAAGTTGAAGACTATGGAATTTTTGTAATACCAAAACCATTTACAAAGTCAGTTTTTATTCAAAGTGTAAAATTTGTTTTTACTTCCTTAAAAAGATTTAAAATGATGAAAAAGCAGGAAAATAAGTTAAAAAAACAAGTTGAAGATATAAAGAGAATTGACAGGGCTAAATGTTTGCTTATACAATATGAAGATATGACAGAGGAAGAAGCTCATAGATATATTGAGAAAAAAGCAATGGATGATAGAATAAGTAGAAGAGATATATCAGAAAAAATAATTAAGTTTTATGAGGTGTGATTTATGGAATTTACAAAAATGCATGGAATAGGAAATGATTATATTTATTTTGATTGTACTAAAGGAATTCCAAGTGAACTTGAAAATCCAGGAGAACTTTCTAAAAAATTAAGTGATAGACATTTTGGTATTGGTGGTGATGGAATTATTCTTATACTTCCATCTGAAAAATGTGATTTTAGAATGAGAATGTTTAATGCAGATGGTTCAGAAGGTGAAATGTGTGGTAATGCAACAAGATGTATTGGAAAATTTGTATATGAAAAAGGACTTACAAATAAATCAGAAATTACACTAGAAACACTTGCTGGAATAAAAAAGTTAGAATTAACTATTAAAGATAATAAAGTCTTATCTGTTACAGTAAATATGGGGGCTCCAATAATAAATGCAAGGGACATTCCAGTGAGCTTTAATAAAGAAAATGTTATTAATGAGGGTGTAACTATTGACAATATGGAGTATAATATAACATGTGTATCTATGGGCAATCCTCATTGTGTTATTTTTGGCTTAGATATTTATAATTTAGATTTAGAAAAATTAGGCCCTAAGTTTGAAAATAATAAATTATTCCCAGAAAGAATAAACACAGAATTTGCACAAATAGTAGATGAAAAAACAATTAATATGAGAGTATGGGAAAGAGGTAGTGGCGAAACTTTAGCATGTGGTACAGGTGCATGTGCTACAGTAGTTGCTGCAATTTTAAATGGGTATTGTAAAAAAGATGAGGATATAACAGTTAAATTACTTGGTGGAGAGTTAAAAATCAAGTATAATAATAATGGTTATGTTTATATGACTGGACCAGCAGAATTTGTATTCGAAGGAAGGATTTAAAAGTATGAAAAAAAAGTATATTTTTGTAACAGGCGGCGTTGTGTCAGGACTTGGAAAAGGTATAACTGCTGCATCTTTAGGTAGACTACTTAAAAGTAGAGGTTTTAAGGTAGCAGCCCAAAAATTCGATCCATATATTAATATTGATCCAGGAACAATGAGTCCATATCAGCATGGAGAAGTTTTTGTTACTGATGATGGTGCTGAAACTGATTTGGATTTAGGACATTATGAACGTTTTATTGACGAAAATTTAAATAAGTTTTCTAATATTACTACAGGTAAAGTATATTGGAATGTTTTAAATAAGGAAAGAAAAGGTGAATATCTTGGAGAAACAGTTCAAGTTATTCCTCATATTACAAATGAAATAAAAAATCAAGTTTATAAAGTAGGAGAAATAACAGGAGCAGATATTATAATTACTGAAATTGGCGGAACTGTTGGAGATATTGAATCTCAACCATTTTTAGAAGCTATAAGACAGGTTTCTTTTGAGGTTGGAAAAGAAAATTGTTTATTTATACATGTTACATTAGTACCATACATACAAGGCTCAGAAGAGTTAAAATCAAAACCAACTCAACATAGTGTAAAGGAATTACAATCTCTTGGAATTGCACCAGGAATAATAATTTGTAGATGTGATATTCCTCTTAATGATTCAATAAAAAATAAAATAGCATTATTCTGTAATGTGAAAAAAGATTGTGTAATAGAAAATTCAACTATAGATAATCTTTATGAAGCACCATTAATGCTTGAAAAAAGTAATTTCTCAGAAATAGTATGTAGAGAACTTGAAATTAAGAATACTCATTGTGAGCTTGATGAATGGATTAACATGGTTGATAAAATAAAAGCAGCAAATGAAGAAATAACTATAGGTTTAGTAGGTAAATATGTTCAATTACATGATGCATACATATCAGTTGTTGAAAGTTTAAAGCATGCAGGATATGGTGAAGGTGTTAATGTTAATATTGAATGGATAGATAGTGAAGAAATAACAAGTGAAAATGTTAAAGAAAAATTAGCACCATGTAAAGGAATAGTTGTACCAGGCGGTTTTGGTAGTAGAGGCGTAGAAGGGATGATTGAAACTGTAAAATATGCAAGAGAAAATGATCTTCCATTCCTTGGAATATGCTTAGGTATGCAAGTAACAGTAATAGAATATGCTAGAAATGTATTAGGATTAAAAGATGCTAATTCAAGAGAATTTGATGAAGTTACTAAAAATCCTGTTATTGATATAATGAGAGACCAAGTTGGTATTGAAGAACTTGGTGGCACTATGAGACTTGGAGTATATCCATGTAAATTAGAAAAAGATAGCAAATTATATGAACTTTATGGAACTGACTTAATAAAAGAAAGACATAGACATAGATTTGAGTTCAATAATCAATATAGAGAACAATATATAAATAGTGGAATGACTTTAGCTGGTATTTCACCAGATGGTAGATTAGTTGAAGCAGTAGAATTAAAGGATCACAAATATTTTGTAGCAGCTCAGTATCATCCTGAATTTTTATCTAGACCTAATAGACCTCATCCATTGTTTGTAGGTTTAATAAAAGCAGCCAAGGAGGATTAAAATGTTTAAAATCAACAAAAATTATTTACAATTAAAGGATAGTTATTTATTCTCAACAATTGCTCATAAGGTAGCAGATTATAAGAAGAAAAATCCAGACAAGAAGGTTATATCACTTGGTATAGGTGATGTTGTATTACCACTTACTAAGCCTGTAATAGAACAACTTGAAGAAGGCGTTAGTGATATGTCAAAAATTGAAACTTTCAAAGGATATGGACCAGAACAAGGATATGAATTCTTAAAATCAAGTGTTCAAAGCTATTATGAAGAAGTTAATGTTAATTTAGATAGGGATGAAATATTTATAAGTGATGGAGCTAAAAGTGATTGTGGAAATATTTTAAATATTTTTGATAAAGATAATGTTGTCTTAGTTCCAGATCCTGTATATCCTGTATATGTTGATACAAACATAATGGATGGAAGAACAATAAAATACATGGATTCAAATGAATCTAATGGTTATTTAGCAATGCCAGATTATAATGTAACTTGTGATATTATATACCTTTGCTCACCAAATAATCCAACAGGTGCGTCATATAATAGAGATCAATTAACAGAATGGGTTAAATATGCTAAAGAAATGGGTGCTGTTATACTATTTGATGCAGCATATGAAGCATTTATAAGTGATGATAATATACCACATAGTATTTTTGAAATTGATGGCGCTAAGGAATGTGCAATTGAAATTTGTTCATTATCTAAGACAGCTGGATTTACTGGTATGAGATGCGGTTATACAGTTGTACCATTTGCATTAAAGTGCGAAGGAGTATCTTTAAACAAATTATGGCTTAGAAGACAAACTACTAAGTTTAATGGAGTTCCTTACATAGTACAAAAGGCTGCAGCTGGTGTATTTACAGAAGAAGGAAGAGTAAAAACTAAAGAAGTTATAGATTACTATAAGGAAAATGCTAGAATTATAGCTGAAGCTTTAGATAAATTAGGTATCAAATATGTAGGAGGAGATAATTCACCATACATATGGCTTACATGCCCTAATAATATGGATTCTTGGTCATTCTTTGATCTTTTGCTTGAAAAAGCTAATATAGTTGGTACTCCTGGTGTAGGATTCGGTAAAAATGGAGAAGGATGCTTTAGATTTAGTTGCTTTGGTGAAAGACAAAATATAATTGAAGCTGCTGAAAGATTATCAAAAGTATTACAATAAAAAATTAATGCTACCAAAATTGTTTTTGGTAGCATTTTTTTATGTAAAAAAATGCTGCTAGATAACTAGTGGCAAAATATTATTATTTTCTATATAAAGTATATCCAGCGCCTTCGTAAGGTGAATTCATTCCTGTATTTGTATTTCTATATCTTTGACCATAATTTGTGAAGAATCTTATATTAACATTTAAATCATCGAAATTAGAATTGTTAGCATTATAGTTAAGTATAAATAAACATTTTTACGAGTTAATGTTTTATTTCCACTAGTTTGAGAAGTTCTTGTGCCATTAACAACATTTGGAAAACTTTTTTCTAAATATATTGTTTCAGGAACATGAGCCCATTCAGTTCCTTTTAATAATATAAAATAACCTTCCTTTTCTTTACTATTTTCTTTTAACAAGTACTAAATAAGAGTCGGGTTTCATGTTAATATAAATATATTTACCTTCAGAATAACTATTAGAAGCATCAACCATAGTATAGGAAAGTATACCCTTATTTTTTTGACTTTTGGGTTTATTATATTCAAGAATATAAAGATCATCATGAGATGAATTATCATATTCATATATTTTACCTTTTTCAAATATTGTTTTATCTAACTTAATAAGTAAGGGGGTGCTTGTATCAATATTATATGCATTTATTATATTATTGCTATAATTGAAATAATATAAGTCAGAGTCAAAATCTAAAGAGGATAATTGGATAAATTTATCTGGAACAGCTAATTTATTAAAGATACAATCATTAGAATTTGTGAAAAAATAATTATTAACAAATGCTGAAGCAAAAATTCCATTTTCAAGTTTTACAAAGTTCTCTTCAAAAGTATTTTCAAACCAAGTACTTCTGTTTTGATATGAATATATTTCGCATACTGGATTTTTTATTATTTTGTTGTTAGAATAATTTTCTTTAAATATTTTAACAAATATATTTGATTGACCTCCATTAAAGTATGGTTTTAAATTATTAATATATGAATTGCAAATATCTCTATATGAACTTATATTTGGTGAATTTTTAAATGATATATCAAGAGAAATATTTAAATTTGTATTATTTAAAAATTTATTTATATCACCATCGAAATAAGAGTCTTTTCCAAAGAAAATATTGTATTTGGAATTATTAAAATGGTATGTTTCAGTTTCAAATATTGAAAAATTATCTATGTAATAATTATTGTTTATTTTATTTTTTAAAATGAGGTTGTCTTTTACTGCCTTGCATATAGATGTATATTGTTTGCTATCATATATATTGTTATTTTTAATATCATAATAAATTTCATAGTTATCAGAATCTAAAAATAATACAGCTTCTTCAACTTTATTAATGTTAAATAATCCGCAATGTGATGAATAGTATTTTATACTATTTATTTCAATATCATCATTATATTTATCTTTTATATAATCTTTAACATTGTTAATAATGCTAGATTTATAAGTAGGCGTTACAAATATATTATTTGAAGCATATGCTGATAAAGATGCTATAGAAAAAATAATGAATAAAATGTATATAATTCTTCGTAATCTCATTTTTATTCCCCCAACAAAGAATAATTAACATATACTAATATTAACAAAAATTTAACAAATGTTCAATGTTATGTGTGCCCATAATAAAATTGAAAATAACCGCAATAATATGTATAATATGGATAAAAGAATAAATAGGAGGATATGTTTAATGAAAGATACATTTACATTTCAAATGGAGGAAGCATTTGATAATTTATATAAAACAGGAGCATTTTTTACAGCAGGAAATGGCGAAAAAGCAAATACAATGGAAATAAGTTGGGGAACTATAGGTTTTATGTGGAAAAAGCCTATATTTATGGCTATGATTAGAGAAAGTAGATATACAAGTAAATTCCTTGATCTTGGAAAATCTTTTACTATAAGTATTCCATATAATGATGATATGAAAAAGGCATTAGCTATATGTGGTAGAACTTCAGGTAGAGATACAGATAAAGAAAAAGCAGCAGGAATAAAATTTATACCATCAAAAAGTGTTGAAGCGCCAGTAATAGAGGGATGTAATAAATATTATGAATGTAAGATAATGCTTAAACAACCTATTGATTATAATACTTTAAATTCAGAAATTAAAAAGGTTATATATCCAGAAAACGAAACAAATCACATATTGTTCTTTGGAGAAATTGTTGAGGAGTATTAGTTCCTTAATTGGGTTGCAAATGTAGCTTAGAAATTAAGAATTAATAATTAATAATTAAGTGGCTTTTTACGCTACGCTTAAAAGCTAATCTCCATAGGAGATAATTAATAATTATTATATTTAGGCTCAAAGCATTTATCATATTAGGTCTTATGTAAAATTTAATTTAGGCGTTGAAATATGGAGCTTGTCCACTCATACAATATAATTAAAATTTTTACGAGGAAGGAGTAAAAATATCCTGAATTCTTAATTAAGCCGAGCGTACGGGCGATGGCTGAATTAATTCTTAATTTCTTAATTAGGTCGCAAATGTAGCTTAGAAATTAAGAATTAATAATTAAGTGTTTTTTTGCGCTACGCTTAAAAGCCAATCTCCATAGGAGATAATTAATAATTATTTATTTAGGCTCAAAGCATTTATGATATTAGGTCTTATGTAAAATTTAATTTAGGCGTTGAAATATGGAGCTTGTCCACCCATACAATATAATTAATGTTTTTACCAGGAAGGAGTAAAAATGTCCTGAATTCTTACCTAAATTCTTAATTATTAATTATTAATTATTAATTATTAATTATTAATTAACCGAAGTTGTAAGTGATAAAGAACAGAAAGTGAAATGAGGTAAATAATTAAAACCACACTTAAGCTTGTAAGTTAATTAAATTGAAAAAAATGGAAGTTAAGTTTGTTTATTTATTGACAATTTACTTTGAATATAATATACTTTGATTATCAAAATATATTGCAAATTTTAAAGTTTATGTTTTGATTATAGTGCTAAAGAGTATTTGATAAAGTATTTTTAATGGAGGAGTTTTATGGAAAGAACCCAAAAAGTGCTAAATCAACTTTTGGTGCAATTATTTAATGATATTCTTCTAATTGAAGAAAAAACATTAAGAAATGGACCTTTAAATGATTTGTCTGTTACTGAGATACACACAATTGAAGCTATTGGTATGTATGAGAAAAAGACAATGTCAGAAGTGGCAAAAGAACTTAATATAACAGTTGGAACTTTAACAACTGCCATAAACAAACTTATAAAAAAAGGTTATGTTGAAAGACAAAGAACTGAAGAAGATAGAAGAGTTGTTTTAGTGTATGTTACTAAAAAAGGGAAGCTTGCATATAGATTACATGAAAAGTTTCATAAGGAAATGATTAATGCTTCCATTGATGGTTTAGATGATAAGCAAGAGGAAATATTAATTGAATCTTTAGAAAAACTAAATAAGTTTTTTATGACAAAATACGAGTTAGATAAATAAGGAGATAAATATGCAGGGCATAGAAATAAAAGGTTTTGGTTCTTATGTTCCAAAACATGTTGTGACAAATGATGATTTAAGTAAAATAGTTGATACAAATGATGAATGGATAAGTACAAGAACAGGAATAAAAGAGAGAAGAATATCACAAGGTGAGGATACATCTGTTTTAGCAACTAATGCTGCAGAAAATGCAATGAAAAAAGCTAATATTTCTGCTGAAGACATAGATTTAATTATAGTTGCTACTGTATCACCAGATTGTTTTTGCCCATCAGTTTCTTGTATTGTACAAAAGAATATTGGTGCAAAAAATGCTATGGCTTTTGATATAAATGCTGCTTGTTCTGGTTTTATATTTGCATTTCAAACAGCATCATCATTATTAAAGTGTAATGATAATTTTAATAATGCATTGATAATTGGTGCAGAAGTATTATCTAAAATAACAAATTGGGAAGATAGATCTACATGTGTATTATTTGGAGATGGTGCAGGTGCAGCTATAATCTCAAAAACTGATAGTAAGAAAGTTTTAAGATTTTTTTCAAAATCAGAAGGAGAAAAAGGTGAAGCATTAGAAATAGGAGCTAGAAATGTTCAAAATCCATTTATAGGAGAATATTTAGAAAAATATCCATATATAAAGATGGATGGGGGAGCTATATTTAGATTTGCATCTCTTGTAATAGTTAAAGCTGTTAACAAGTTATTAGATGAAGAAAATTTATCACTTGATGATATTGATTATATTATTCCACATCAAGCAAATGCAAGAATAATAGCTTATGCTGCTAAAAAAATGCATGTAGGAATAGACAAGTTTTATTTGAATTTGGATAAGTTTGCAAATACCTCATCTGCAACAATTCCAATAGCACTTTCAGAAATGCAAGATAAAAATATACTAAAAGAGGGTATGAAAATAATAATGGTAGGTTTTGGTGGTGGACTTACTTATGGAAGTGCATTAGTAGAATTGTAATTTAAATTTAAATTTATTTGTAAGTTTAAATTTTTATATAAAATTTAACATTGAAAATTGGAGGAAAAATAATGATATTTGATGAAATTAAAAAGGTAATAAGTGAGCAATTAGAGGTTGAAGAAGATAAAATAACAATGGATACAACATTTGAAGAATTAGGAGCAGATTCACTAGATTTATTCCAAGTTGTAATTGAAATTGAAGAAAAATATGGTATTCAGCTTGAAGATGCAGAAAGTATAAAATCAGTTAAAGATGCTGTTAAATTTGTAGAAGAAGCAGTAAAAAATAAGTAATTTATTATAATCGGGCATCTAATTTTTAATTAGAAAGCCCGATTTTAAACTATGCAATGTAAATGCAAATTATTGCCGGGGGATATTAAGTATGAAGAGTAGTAGAGTGTGTAATATATTAGGAAGTAAATATCCTATAATTCAAGGAGGGATGGCTTGGATAGCAGATGCATCTTTAGCAGCTGCTGTTAGTAATGCAGGTGGTGTTGGCATAATAACAGGAACAGCACCAATTGAATGGATAAGAGAAGAAATAAGAAAGGCAAAGGAATTAACAGATAAGCCATTTGGAGTAAACATTATGTTAATGTCACCTCATGCAGATGAAGTAGCAAAGCTTGTTTGTGATGAAAAAGTTAAATTTGTTACAACAGGAGCTGGAAGTCCAGGTAAATATATGGAAATGTGGAAAGAACATGGGGTTAAGGTTATTCCAGTAGTTGCATCCGTTGCCCTTGCAAAAAGAATGGAAAAGCTTGGAGCTGATGCTATAATAGCAGAAGGAACTGAATCAGGTGGCCATGTAGGTCAGCTTACAACAATGGCACTTGTGCCACAAGTAGTTGATGCAGTAAATATTCCAGTACTAGCAGCCGGTGGTATAGCTGATGGTCGTGGCATAGTAGCAAGTTTTGCATTAGGAGCTGAGGGTGTACAAATTGGAACAAGATTTTTAGTGGCTAAAGAATGTACAGTTCATCAAAATTATAAAGATAAAGTTTTAAAAGCTAAAGATATAGATACTGAAGTTACTGGAAGACCAACAGGACATCCTGTGCGTGTAATAAGAAATAAACTTTCTAGACAATTTAAAAAGCTTGAGTCTGAAGGAGCTACAGTAGAAGAATTAGAAAAGCTTGGCACTGGTTCTCTTCCAAAAGCTGCCAAAGATGGTGATACAGATTTTGGATCTGTAATGGCGGGACAAATTGCAGGACTTGTAAATAAAGAACAAACTGCAGAAGAAATTATTAATGAAATAGTAAGTGAAACAGATAATATACTAAAGAATATTGGAGGACAATATGAATAGTAAAAAGATAGCATTTCTTTTTGTTGGGCAAGGAGCACAATATGTAGGAATGGGAAAAGATTTATATGATAATATAGAAGAATGTAGAGATATATTTGACAAGGGCGAAAAAATTCTTAATATGCCTATTAAAGATATGATTTTTAATGGTCCATTAGAGACATTAACTGCTACAGAAAATGCACAACCTGCAATTTTTCTTGTAACAATTGCATGTCTTAAAGCTCTTGAATTAAATGGAATAGATGCTGAATTTTCGGCAGGACTTTCCCTTGGAGAATATGCAAGTCTTGTACATTCAGGTGCTATGACACTTGAAGATGGACTTTTACTTGTAAAAGAAAGAGGCAGAATAATGGGAAGCTCACTTCCAAAAGGACTTGGGAAAATGGCTGCTATTATGAGACTTGATGATGAAAAAGTAAATGAAGTTATAAAAGAAGCTTCAAAGTATGGAGTTTGTGAAGGGGCAAATTACAATTGTCCTGGGCAAGTAGTAATATCAGGCGATAATGAGGCAATAGAAAAGGCTATAGAAATAGCCGCATCATTAGGTGGTAGAGGAATAGAACTTAAGGTAAGTGGACCGTTTCATTCATCTTTACTTGCAGGAGCAAGTGATGAATTTTATGAAACAATAAAAAAGGCTAATATAGGAAAAATGAATAAAACTGTATATTCAAATGTTAAAGGAGCACCTTATACAGAAGATGATGATATAAAACTTATATTAAAAAATCATATAAGATCATCAGTATATTTTGAAAAAAGTATAAGAGATATGATAGATAAGGGTGTAGAAACATTTGTAGAAGTAGGTCCTGGAAAAGCTTTAAGAGGTTTTGTAAAGAAAATAGATAGAAGCTTAAAATTATTAAATGTTGAAGATATGGCATCATTAAATGCAACTATAGAAACATTAAAATAAATCCTAAAGAATTAAGGAGGCTAGATATGGAAAATACTAAAAAAACAGCCATTGTAACTGGAGCTGCAAAGGGAATAGGTAAAGCTATAGCATTGAAGCTAGCAGAAGAAGGCTTTAATATTGTTTTAAATTATAGAAGTAGTGAAGATAAAGCAATTGAAACTGAAAATGAAATAAAAGAAAAAAATGTTGAAGTATTAAGAATTCAAGGTGATATAACAAATACAGAAGATGTATTAAACCTTGTAAATAAAGCAAAAGAAAAATTTGGTTCAATAGACGTAATGGTTAATAATGCAGGTATAACTAAAGATAACTTATTATTAAGAATGAAGGAAGAAGAGTTTGATTCTGTTATTAATACAAATTTAAAAGGTGTTTTTAATTGTTTAAAAGCTATAACTCCTATTATGGTAAAACAAAAACATGGTAAAATAATAAGCATATCATCAGTAGTTGGAATAACTGGGAATGCAGGACAAGTAAATTATGCTGCATCTAAAGCAGGAGTAATTGGAATGACTAAATCACTAGCAAAAGAAATTGGATCAAGAGGAATTACTGTTAATGCTGTAGCACCTGGTTTTATTGAAACTGACATGACAAGTGTATTAAATGATAAATTAAAAGAAACAGCTAAAAAAGAACTACCATTAAGAAGACTTGGGACTCCAGAAGATGTTGCAAATGTTGTTAGCTTTTTAGCAAGTGAAAAAGCAGATTATGTAACAGGACAGGTAATCCATGTTGATGGTGGAATGGTTATTTAGGAGGCTAATATGGAAAGAAGAGTTGTAATTACTGGAATGGGAGCTGTAACTCCTCTTGGTAATAACGTAAATGATTTCTGGAATGGAATTAAAGAAGGAAAACTTGGTATAGATTATATTAAAAATGTTGATACAACAAATTTTGAAGTTAAAATAGCAGCAGAAGTTAAGGATTTTAACCCAGAAGGTGTTCTTGACAAAAAAGAATGTAGAAGACTTGATAAATTTGCACAATATGCAATATGTGCAACAGATGAAGCACTTAAAGAGTCTAAATTAAATTTAGATGAAGTGGATAAAGAAAGAATGGGAGTTTATGTTGGTGCAGGTATTGGTGGCCTTGATACAATGCAAACAGATATTGCAAAAGTAGTAGCAAATCCATCAAGAAGAGTTTCTCCATTTTTTGTACCAATGACTATTATTAATCTTGTTGCAGGAAATATTGCAATAAAATATAAAGCTAAGGGACCTTGTACATCAATGGTTACAGCTTGTGCAACTGGTAATAATAATATAGGTGAAGCTTTCAGATTAATTAAACATGGCTATGCTGATATTATGATAGCAGGAAGTGCTGAATCACCAATTTCTAGAATGGGAGTTGGAGGATTTGCTGGAATGAAAGCTTTAAGTACCACAGAAGATCCAAAGAGAGCATCAATTCCTTTTGATAAGGATAGAAATGGCTTTGTAATGGGAGAAGGTGGAGCTATACTTATTCTTGAATCTCTTGAATCAGCTCAAAAGAGAGGTGCTAATATTTTAGCTGAAATAGTTGGATACGGAAGTACTTGTGATGCATATCATATTACATCTCCAGATCCTAATGGTGATGGTGCAGCAAAAGCTATGGAACTTGCAATACAAGAAGCTAATATAAAACCTTCAGATGTTTCATATATTAATGCTCATGGTACATCAACTGGTCTTAATGATAGCTGTGAAACAGCTGCAATTAAAAAAGTATTTAAGGAAGATTCATACAATATACCTGTTTCTTCAACTAAGTCAATGACAGGACATTTACTTGGTGGTGCTGGTGCTATTGAAGCAGTAGTATCTGTAAAAGCATTAATGGATGGATTTGTTCCTCCAACTATTGGACTTGAAACTCCAGGAGAAGGTTTAGATTTAGATTATGTAAAAGGAACTGGAAGAAAAGCAGATCTAAAATATACTATGTCAAATTCCCTAGGTTTTGGTGGACATAATGCATGTTTACTATTTAAGAAGTGGAATGATTAGGAGGGAGAAAAAATGGATTTTACCGGAGTAAAAGAAATACTTGAGGCAGTAAATACATCAAACGTATCATATTTTGAATATGAAACATGCGATGGTCACATAATAATGGATAAATCATTAACAAGAAATATTGGAAGTAGTAATGAAAATAAAAACACTGTTTCAAAGGAAACTTCTGGTGGTGAATTTATACAAGAAGCTACTGTAGCTGCAGCAAAAGCTGAAGACAAAGTACAAACAAATAGTGAAAAACCAGCTGTAAAGTTAGATGATGAAGATTTATATATAGTAAAATCTCCAATGGTAGGAACATTTTACAAAGCACCAGGAGAAGATAAAGAACCTTTTGTAAATGTGTCTGATGAAGTTAAAAATGGTGATGTTCTTTGTATAATTGAAGCAATGAAACTTATGAACGAAATTGAATCAGAAGTAAATGGCACAATTATAGAAGTACTTGCAAAAGATGGTGAAATGGTAGAATACGGTCAACCCCTATTTAAGGTTAAGGAGAATTAATATTATGATGGATATAGATGAAATAAGAAAGATACTTCCTCACAGATATCCTTTTTTATTAGTAGATAGGATAACTGAATTTGAAGAAGGAAAAATAGTAAAAGGTTATAAAAATGTAACAATAAACGATCAATTTTTTCAAGGACATTTTCCAGAATATCCTGTTATGCCAGGAGTTTTAATCCTTGAAGCAATAGCTCAAGTAGGTGCAGTAGCTATACTTTCAATGGAACAATTTAAAGGAAAAACTCCACTTTTTGCAGGAGCAGATAAGGTTAGATGGAGAAAACCAGTAAGACCTGGTGACAAGCTTGAAATGCAATGTGAAATTGTTAAGCTTAGAGGTCCTATTGGAGTTGGAAAAGGAATTGCAACTGTAGATGGTAAAAAGGTTTGTGAAGCTGAAATTACATTTGCTATAGGATAGGTGATAAAAATGTTTAAAAAGGTACTTATTGCAAATAGAGGAGAAATAGCTGTAAGAGTAATTAGAGCATGTAGAGAACTAGGAATTAGAACAGTAGCAGTTTATTCTGAGGCAGATAAAGAAGCCATACATACTCAGCTTGCTGATGAAGCAGTATGTATAGGTCCTGCAGCAGCTAAGGATAGTTATTTAAACATTGAAAATATTTTAAGTGCTTGTGTTCTTACAGGGGCTGATGCTATTCATCCTGGTTTTGGATTTCTTTCTGAAAATGCTAAGTTTGCAAAAATGTGCAAGGAATGTAATATTAAATTTATTGGACCTAAGTATACAGCTATTGATCTTATGGGAAACAAGGCAAAAGCAAGAGAACTTATGAAATCAGCAAATGTTCCTGTTGTGCCAGGTTTTGAAGGGATAATTGAAGATGAAAATCATGCAGTTAAACTTGCAAAAGAAATAGGATATCCTGTTATGATAAAAGCATCAGCAGGAGGCGGTGGTAAAGGAATTAGAGTTGCTTTTGATGAAGATGAATTTAGAAAAGGATATAATACAGCTAAGGCAGAAGCTAAAGCTTGTTTTGGAGATGATACATTATACTTAGAAAAATTCGTTCAAAATCCAAGACATATTGAATTTCAAATTTTAGCAGATAGTTTTGGCAATGTTGTTCATTTAGGTGAAAGAGAATGTTCACTTCAAAGAAAAAATCAAAAAGTATTAGAAGAAGCTCCATCAACTTTTTTAACTAATGAGCTTAGAAGTGAAATGGGGGAAGTTGCTAAAAGAGCTGCAAAAGCTTGTAAGTATGAAAATGCTGGTACTATTGAATTTCTTGTAGATAAAGATTGTAATTATTATTTTATGGAAATGAACACTAGAATTCAAGTTGAACATCCAATTACAGAGATAGTGTCTGGTGTTGATATAGTAAAGGAACAGTTGAAAATAGCATCAGGAGAAAAACTTACACTTACTCAAAAGGATATAAAACTTAGAGGTCATGCTATAGAATGTAGAATTAATGCAGAGGATCCTTCGCATAATTTTGCTCCTTGTCCTGGTACTATAACAGAACTATTTGTTCCTGGAGGAAGAGGTGTTAGATTGGATTCTGCAATATATTGTGGTTATAAAATACCACCCTATTATGATTCCATGCTTGCTAAGCTTATTGCATATGGTGATACAAGAGATGAAGCTATATGCATAATGAAAAGAGCATTAGATGAATTTGCAGTAGGAGGGGTTAAAACAAATATATCATTCCAGCATGCACTTCTTGATATGGAAGAGGTAGCTAATGGAAATTATGATACTTCATATTTAGCTGATAAGATTTTTGTAAATAATAAGATGGTGAGAAAAGATGCTTAAGGATTTATTTAATAATAAAACTGAATATGCTACTGTAAATACTAGTACTGGTGAGGGGGATTTATTTGAAAAGCCTAATATTCCATCTGGAATGTGGTTAAAGTGTGATAAATGTGGTTCTATAATATATAAAGAAGATTTAAAAGCAAATCAATATGTTTGCACTAAATGTAATTCACATTTTAGATTAAAGGCTATAACAAGAATAAATTATTTCTTTGATAAAAATAGTTTTGTTGAAATTGGTCAAGACATTGTAACAAATAATCCTCTTGATTTTGAAGGATATGAGGAAAAAATAAAAAAGAGTAGAGAAAGAACTCCAAGTTCTGAAGCTGTTATAACAGGTATTGCAAAGGTTAATGGAATAAAGGTAGCAGCAGGTGTAATGGATAGCTATTTTATGATGGGAAGTATGGGAACAGTGGTAGGTGAAAGACTTACAGAACTTATAGAATATGCTACTGCAAAAAAACTTCCTCTTATAATATTTACCACATCTGGAGGAGCTAGAATGCAGGAAGGAATACTTTCTCTTATGCAGATGGCAAAGGTAAGTGCCGCTATTGCAAAGCATGATGATGCTGGTCTTTTATATATAACAGTTCTTACTAATCCAACCACAGGGGGGGTAACTGCAAGTTTTGCTATGGAAGGTGACATTATTATAAGCGAACCTGATGCATTAGTTGGTTTTGCAGGTAGAAGAGTTATAGAAAATACCATTAATGAAAAGCTTCCAAATAATTTTCAAAAAGCAGAATTCTTACTTGAAAAGGGATTTATTGATGCTATAGTAGATAGAAGAGAACTTAGAAAATATATATATAAAATTCTTTCTATGCATGAGGTGAAGAAATAATGAATAGAGGACTTATTAAATCAAAATCTTCTTGGGATAAAGTTATAATTGCAAGACATAAGGATAGACCTACAGGGGAATATTATATAAATACAATATTTGATGATTTCTTAGAATTTCATGGTGATAGAAGATTTGGTGATGACAAGGCTATAATAGCAGGAATAGCATATTTAGAAAATATGCCTGTAACTGTCATATCTATAACAAAAGGAGCAAATACAAAGGAAAATATCGAAAGAAATTTTGGTATGCCAAAACCTGAAGGATACAGAAAAGCATTAAGATTAATGAAACAGGCAGAAAAGTTTAAAAGACCTGTAATATGTTTTATTGATACTCCAGGAGCTTTTTGTGGAGTAGATGCAGAGGAAAGAGGTCAGGGTGAAGCTATTGCTACAAACTTACTTGAAATGAGTAGATTAAAAACACCTATTATTTCAGTTCTTATGGGAGAAGGAGGTAGTGGTGGAGCTCTTGCTTTAGCTGTTGCAAATAGTGTTCTTATGCTTGAACATTCTATTTATTCTATTTTATCACCTGAAGGTTTTGCATCAATTTTATGGAAAGATGGAGGTAGGGCTAAAGAAGCAGCAGATGTTATGAAGCTTACAGCACAAGATCTTTTAGCACTTAATGTTATTGATAGAATAATTAAAGAGCCTTATGGTGGCGCTCATAAAAATCCTAAAAGAATGGCATTGTTTTTAAAGAAACAGCTTATAGAAGAACTTGATAAATTTAAAGACAAGTCTCTTAAAGAAATTGTAGATGAAAGATACGAAAAATTTAGAGAGATGGGAAAAAATTCATAAAGAATAAAAAAAATTAAATTGGTAAAGATATTAAGTATAATGGTAAAAATATATTTGATTTCTTTACCAATTTTTATTTTTTATGGAGGTTTTTAATTTGAAAGTATTAGTAATTAATTGTGGCAGTTCATCCTTAAAATATCAATTATACAATATGCAGAATGAAGAAGTTTTAGCAAAAGGGTTAGTAGAAAGAATTGGTATAAATGATTCAAGGCTTAAACAAAATACAAGAAAAAATGAAAAATTTATTATTAATAAGGATATTAAAAATCATAATGATGCAATAAAGCTTGTTATGGAAGCCTTAACAGATAAACAAAATGGTGCTATTGACTCTATAAATGAAATTAATGCAGTAGGGCACAGAGTTGTTCATGGAGGTGAAAAATATTCTAGTCCTGTTCTTATAAATAATGAAGTTATAAATCACATAAAAGAGTGCTTTAAGCTTGCACCTCTTCATAATCCAGCCAATTTAATAGGAATAGAAACTTTTATGAAAATTATGCCAGGTGTAAAAAATGTAGCTGTATTTGATACTGCATTTCACCAAACAATTCCAGAAAAAGCTTATCTTTATGGAATTCCATATAAATATTATGAAAAAGATCATATAAGAAAATATGGTTTTCATGGTACATCTCATTATTATGTTTCAAGGAAAGTAGCAGAAATAATAAATAAGGATATAAAAGATTTAAAAATAATAACGTGCCATTTAGGAAATGGTGCCTCTCTTTGTGCTATTGATGGTGGAAAATCCATAGATACAACTATGGGGTTTACTCCTCTTGATGGAGTTATTATGGGTACTAGATCTGGAAGTTTAGATCCGGCTATTATTCTTTATTTAATGAAAGAGTATAAATATTCTATAGAAGAAATGGATGATATTTTAAATAAGAAATCAGGTGTGTATGGATTAAGTAATTTAAGTCCTGATTTTAGAGATATAGAAAATGCAGCAAATTCTAAAAATCACATGGCCCAAAAAGCATTGGATACATTTCATTATAAGATTAAACTTTTTATAGGTGCATATATGGCTGCACTAGGTAAAGTTGATGCTATTGTTTTCACAGCAGGAGTTGGTGAAAATGGTCCAGAGACTAGATATGAAATATTAAAGGGTCTTGAAGGTCTTGGAATAGAAATTGATAAAGAAAAAAATAAAGTAAGAGGAAAAGCTTTAGAAATATCAAAAGATACTTCTAAAGTAAAGGTATATGTAATTCCTACTGATGAAGAATTTATAATTGCAAAGTCTTGTGTTATGTTATGAAGAAATAAATAATTTATATTGGACTGTATTGAGAAAATATGGTATATTTATTTGGGTATAATTAGAAAAAATATAAATTTATATAAATAATTGGAGGACATTTTGTTACTAAGAGATAAAATTAATAATAGCAATAATATTATTATAATTGCAATAAATTTAATGATTATATTAGAAATAGCTTTAATAGGCCAATGTAACTTTCAATTTACATGGCAAAGGATATACATACTTAGAGGAGTTTTGTTTTCTACATCTATAATTTCAATTGGCAGTATGTATATTCTTTATTATACATATAAAAATGATGTTATTTTTTTAGTTGCTCACGCTTTTATTTTAATAACTATAGAGTATGTTTATAATAATTGTTTTTTTGAATACATTAGAAAAAATTATATATCTATATTTCTAGTACTAAATTTTATTTTTTTTGCAATTGATTATTTAGTATTTTTATATAAAGATCATAAGATAAGTAGAATTATTCTTAAGCAAAAAGTTAAATATTTGTATGTAACTATTGGAATACTATTATTTGTTTTTTTATATGAATTTTCTATGAATATTTTCATAGGGAAAATAATGGCAATAAAAGGTGGTAATATGCTTCGACTTATTATGGCTATTTTTACAATTATTGTAACACTGAAAATATATAAAGAAACTTTTCAAGGTATAGGGAGAAATATATACTTTTTTATAGCATTATCACTTAATATTATTGCAATAAAAAAATTATATGTAGTTAAAACACAATTTTCTTATGATTATGCATCAGGAATAAATATAATACTTGGTATTTTAGCTGTTTGTGTTATAATAATAGGTTTTTTCATGAAACTATACAAAAAATAAATGAAAGTGAAGAGTTAAAATTTAATCTTAATATATTTTATAAATTTGTAGAAAACAATCCAGATAATAATTTTGTATTATTATCTGATAATGGAAGAGTACTTTATGCAAATGAACTTGTTAGAAATAGATATTGTAGTGAAAACTTGTCTCTTGAGAAACAATATAGTGCTCTTGAGAAATCTGTGAATTTCGCTCAATTTTTTAATAATAATCTAATTTTAAAGGAACTTAGGAATATAGGGAAATATAGTGGTATTGTAGTTGATAAAATTAATAGATATGTAAAAATTGAGGGTAGAAGAATAATTCTTCCAGAATCTTATGTTGATTTATATAGTTACATTGATATTACAGAAGAATATAGTGCTAATGAAAAGCTTAGAGAAAGTGAAGAAAGATTAAATACCATATCAGAAAATACATTAGATTTTATAGTTCATATTGATAAGAATGGAACAATAGAGTATGTTAATGAGTATTCTTTAAAAAATATAGGATGTAAATTAGAAGATGTTTTAGGTAAAAATTATAAAGAATTTGTTGTAAGTTGTAATGAAAATATGGTTGATGAATTTAAAAAATGCAAGGAAATAAAAAGTACTATTGTTAGAAATTCAATTAGTATTAATAATTCTAAAATTATTCCCCTTGAAACAATAGTTAGAAAAGTATATGACATTAATGGTGAATTAAGGGGATATATATTAGTATGTAGAAATGTTGCTATAACACAAAAATTAAATAAAATAACAGAAAAATATAATGAAATAAAAGAATACAATAAAATAAGAACTGAATTTTTTGCAAATATGTCTCATGAATTAAGAACTCCTATAAATATTATATATTCATGTATTCAATTGCTAAATGGAAAAGAATCTGATAAAAATGAGCTTAACAAATATTATCATAAGTACTCTAAAACTATAAAACAAAATTGTTTTAGAATACTAAGATTGGTAAATAATATTATAGATGTAAGTAAATATGATACAAAAAACACAAAATTTGAGTTCGTTAATCATGATATAGTAAGTTTAGTTGAAGATATAACATTATCTACAGTTCCTTATGTAGAGGCAAAAAAATTAAATATTACCTTTGATACGTCAATTGAAGAACTTGAAATAAAGTGCAATGTTGAAAATATTGAAAGAGTTATATTAAATTTAATTTCTAATGCAATTAAATTTACAAAAGAAGGTGGAAGTATATCTGTAAATATTGATTATGATAAAGATTATGTATATATAAGAGTAAAAGATACAGGAATAGGAATTCCAGAAGAACTTAAGGATATGATATTCAAAAGATTTGTTCAAACTGACAAGTCATTAAAAAGAAAAAAAGAAGGAAGTGGTATTGGTTTAGCCTTAGTTAAATCAATAATAACATTACATAATGGAGAAGTTTATGTAGAATCAACTAGTGAAAAAGGAAGTGTATTTTTAATAAAACTCCCTAATGTAATTTTAGAAAATCAGCCTGTTACTGATTTAAATATTAAATATGAAAATGATAATACAGAAAAAGCAGATATAGAATTTTCTGATATATATGATTAATTATAAAAAATATTATAACAAAGCATGTTTTGTTATGATATTTTTTATTTTTATGGAAACAATATTTTTAGGAAGGAGGATTTTTATATGAAAAAATTTTTTAAAAAAATAATTTTAATTATGTTACAAGGAATATTTTTTATGGAAATGCTTCCTTGTTCTTTAGCTTATGCAGTTAGTGAAGAAGGAACTATGGAAAATATTGAGGCTAAGTCAGCATTACTTATGGAACCTATATCTGGTAAAATATTATATGAAAAAAATATAGATGAAAAATTTGCACCAGCATCTGTAACAAAAGTAATGACAATGCTTTTAACTATGGAAGCAGTTGATAATAATAAAATATCATTAAATGATGAAGTTACATGTAGTGAAAATGCTAAGCATATGGGTGGCAGTACTATGCTTCTTGAAACAGGTGAAATAAGAACTGTTGAAGAACTTTTAAAAGGAGTTGCTATTGCATCTGGAAATGATGCGGCTGTAGCATTAGCTGAATATTTAGCAGGAACAGAAGGGGAGTTTGTTGTATTAATGAATAATAGGGCTAAGGAACTTGGAATGGAAAATACAACATTTAAAAACTGTAATGGTCTTCCTTGTGAAGGACATTTATCTACTGCAAGGGATATTGCTATTATGTCGAGAGAACTTTTAAAACATGAAAAAATACTTAAATATTCAGGTACGTACATGGAAACTATTTCTGAAGGTAGAAAGAGTCCTATTGAACTAGTAAATCATAATAAACTCGTTAGATTTTTTGATGGCTGCGATGGACTAAAAACAGGTTATACTAGCGAAGCAAAATATTGTATATCTGCTACTGCAAAAAGAAATGGTGTAAGGATGTTATCAGTAATAATGGGATCTCCAACATATAAAATAAGAAATAGAGATGCAGGGCTTTTACTTAATTATGGATTTTCTAAGTATCAAGGTAAAAAACTTGTTTCTAAAGATGAGGATATAGAAGAAGTTCCTATGAGTAAACAGACTAACAAAACATTTATTGCAAAAGCAAAAGAAGATTTAGAAGTTGTACTTCCAAAAGGAATTGATGGAGAACTTCAAAAGAAAATAATATTAGATGATATTAAAGACAAATATAGTGCTGGTGATATTGTAGGAAAATGTGAAGTTTATCTTGGAGATGAAAAGGTAGGTCAAGTAGAAATATATTGTGATAGGGATATTGAAAAGGGTGGTATTTTAGATAATATAAAATATAATATAAAAAATCTTTTTAGTTAGTTTTAAAGGCAATAAATGTACTTTATTTATGAATTAAAGTGCATTTATTGTCTTTTTGCATCATACGTAAAAAATGCTAGTTGTTTTTTGTAGTATATTGTATAATAAATATAATGTTATTTAGAAAGTAAAAAAAGGGAGAGATTAAATATGCAAATGCCCAATATTAAAATCAACGATTTTGATGGACCTTTTGATTTACTTTTACATTTAATTAGAAAAAATAAAATGAGCATATATAATGTTGAAATATATAAGATTACAAATCAGTACTTAAAATATTTAGATGAAATGAAGCAAATGGATTTAGAAATAACTTCAGAGTTTATTGTAGTTGCTGCAACTCTTATAGAAATAAAATCTAAAAAGCTTCTGCCAAAGCCTAAAAAAGAAGATGAAGAGGATGAAGAAGATATAGAAAAGAAACTTCTTGAAAAACTTATTATATATAAAAAAATAAAAGAATCTACAGCATTTTTTAGAGAACGATATAGAAATTCAGGAAATATATATACTAAAAAGCCTGAAATTATAGAAGAGGTTAAAGATAGTTCTGTAAATAATGATGATATATTTAAAAATATAACATTACTTGATTTATATCATATATATAATAATTTGCTAGATATATATGTAAATAAGCAAAATAAGGCAAATGTAATTAAAAAAAAGATATATGTAGATAAATATAAAATTGAAGATAAAGTAGAGTATTTATCTCAAAAACTAGTTTGTGGTAAGTCTACGGAATTTTCTACATTAATGAAAGAATGTGAATGTAAAATAGAATGTATAGTTACCTTTTTAGCCATGCTAGAACTTATAAAGCAAAAGGTTATAAAGGTTTATCAAAATAGTAATTTTGGAGAAATATTAATAGAGAGGCAAAGTGTTAATGAATAAGTTAGATGGTGTACAATTTGAATTTGAGGGAACATCAAAAAAAGGTCATATAAAGGCTGCTATAGAGGCAATGCTTTTTGTAAGTGGCGAACCAATATCCCTTAGAGATATTGCAATAAATTTAGAAGCTACACCTAAAAGTGTTGAAGAAATATTAGGTGAAATGATTCTTGAATATGAAATGTCAGAAAGAGGTATAAAGCTTATTTCTGTAAATGGTTCATACCAACTTGTTACAAAAGCAGAATATGGAGAGTATATTCAAAAATTATTAAAGAAGAATAAAAGACAATCTCTTTCACAAGCATCTCTTGAAAGTCTTGCAATTGTTGCATATAAGCAACCAATTACAAGAATTGATATAGATGAAATTAGAGGTGTTAAATCAGAAAGTGCTATTCAAAGACTTATAGAAAAAGATCTTATAAAAGAAGTAGGTAGACTTGATGTGCCTGGAAGACCAATTTTATTTGGAACAACAGAAGAATTTTTAAGACAATTTGGACTTAATGATTTAAAAGAGCTTCCATCACTTGATGTTTTTGGTGTGGATGAAGAGTCTATTAAAGAAACACTTAAAGAAAGAGAAGAAAATGAAGAAGATTCTTTAGATGAATAAATTATTAATATATGAATAAAATCACCTTTATTTAAGCATAATAAATATATTATGAAAATAAGGGTGATTTTATTATGAAAAGAATTACTAAAATCTTTATATTATTATTAGTTTTTTGCTTTATTTTTAATGGATATTTTTTTCAAACAATAAATTCTTATGCTTCTGATAAATTGAATGTAGATGCTAGGTGTGCCATTGCAATTGATTCTAAAACAAAAGATGTTTTATATGAGAAAAATGCCTATGAGCTTGTTCCAATGGCAAGTACAACCAAAATTTTAACAGCAATAATTGCTATAGATAGAGGCAATTTAGATGAGGAATACATAATTAGTAAAAATGCATGTAGTGTAAGAGGATCTAAAGTTGGCTATGCTGAAAATGAAAAAGTAACTGTAAGGGAACTTTTATATGGACTTATGTTTAAATCAGGCAATGATGCTGCAATAGCTTTAGCAGAAGGTATTGCTGGTAATGTAGATGATTTTGCTAATATTATGAATCATTATGCTGTAAGCTTTGGGGTATTAGATTCACATTTTAAAACTCCTCATGGTCTTGATTCAGAGGATCATTATTCAACTGCTTATGATTTAGCTCTTCTTGCATCAAAGGGTTTTGAATATGATACATTTAGAGAAATTGTAGGTTCAAAATCTATAAGTAAAGATAAATATAATTTTACAAGAGATTATAACAACATAAACAAAATATTATGGAAAATTCCTGGTGCAAATGGTGTGAAAACTGGCTATACTGGTCAGGCTGGAAAGTGTTTAGTTTCATCAGTAAGGCATAAGGATAGAGATATAATAATCGTTGTATTAAATTGTAATGATAGATGGAATCAAACTGAAAAGATTTTTAAGCACATTAATGAAACAGAAGCCTTTAAGGAAAAAAATAATATTATGGAAACATAGAGACATATATTGTAAAATAGTATTATATTTTTAATTTAAGGGGGATACATTTTGATTGAAGCAAATAATATTAGCAAGATTTTCATTAAAGATGAAGCAAAAAAGCAAAAGAAATTTAAATTATTTTCAAAAGAAGTAACAAAAGTAGAATTTTATGCATTAAATAATGTTTCATTTGCAGTAGATAGCGGTGAGATAGTTGGGGTTTTAGGTCCTAATGGTGCAGGAAAAACAACACTTCTTAGGATTATTTCAGGACTTATGAAACCTACTTCAGGGCAGGTAGTTATAAAAACTAAAGATAAAAGAGTACTAATTGATCCTATTGAAATAAAAAAGAACATAGGATATTTATCAGAAAATACAAAGCTTTATGGAAGATTTAGTATACGTGAAATTCTTAATATTTTAGGAAAAGTATATAAGATGGAAGATAGTGAGATAGAAAACAGGATTAATGAAATATTCAATTTAATGAATTTGCAAGACTTTGGAGATAATAGAATAGAAAAATTATCAACTGGTCAAAAGCAACGAGCTTCTATAGCTAGATGTCTTATTCATAATCCAGATATATATATATTTGATGAACCTACATTAGGATTAGATATATTAAGCAGTGAAACAATCATTAATTTTATGAAGGGCGAAAAGAAAAGAGGTAAATCAGTAATATATTCTACTCACTATATGGAAGAGGCCGAGTTTCTTTGTGACAGAATAGTAATGATTCATAAAGGAAAAATTATAGCCTCTGGAACTCCAGAGGAACTAAAAAAAGAGACAAGCACTAATAGCTTAAGGGAAACATTTAAATCATTAGTAAATCTGGAGGCAAAGTAATGAAAACTATATTATCTTTATATAAAAAAGAATTAATGGATATTTTAAGAGACAAAAAAACTATAATAATGATGGTTGTTCTTCCTATTTTGCTTTATCCATTACTTATGATAGGCGGAGTTCAGCTTGGAACATATATATCTAGTAGTAGCAAAGAGCATAAATATAATATTGCTATTGATATGGAAGAAGGATCATCTAAAAATGAATTAGAATCTTACATTAAAAATAATGAAGATTACAATTTTAATATTTTAGATACAAGTGATTATTTAGATGATTTAAAAAATAATAAGCTTGATTGTTTTATAACAGATGAAAAAATGGATAATAAAATTTCTTATAAAATAAATTATATTGGATCAGAAAGTAATTCTTCTAATGGTGAATTAGCACTAAAAAAAGTTTTAGAAGATTATAATTTGACATTAAGTAAAGAAATAATAAAAGATGCAGGACTTGATGTTGATGAAACATTAAAGCCTATAGAAATTAAAGAAGAAAATTATGCATCTAATGAGCAATCTGTAGGTAATATTTTAGGAATGATTATTCCAATGCTACTTATTGTAAGTATTCTTCTAGGTGCTATTTATCCTGCTATTGATACTACGGCAGGAGAAAGGGAAAGAGGTACATTAGAAACTATTTTAACATTACCTGTAAGTAATAAGGAACTTATATTTAGTAAGTTTCTTGCAGTTTCAACTATTTCAGTAATATCTGCCATAGCTAATATTTTATCTATGAGTTTTGTAGGAATTTATATGTATAATTCTATGAAAAGTATGCTATTAGATTCTAAAACATTAGATATAAATGTATATTCTTTTGTACCAGCTGTTATAATCGTATTTTTATGTGTAATAACTTTTGCATTATTTATTACATCATTAGCTATGAGTGTTTGTATATTTGCAAAAACCTTTAAAGAGGCACAAAATTACATTACTCCATTAATGCTTGTTTTAATGATGCTTAGTTATATATCATTTATTCCAAATGTGTCTTTAACAAAAGTTACAGCTATAATACCTGTTGTTAATTTAGCACTTTTAATTAAAGAGGTTATGCTTTTTAAGATAAATATAGGAGTGCTTGTAATTGTTCTCTTATCAAATATATTTTATAGTTTTGTAACAGTTATGTTTTTAAGTAAGGTTTATAATAGTGAAAATATACTATTTGGAAGCAATAAATATGAATTTAAGCTATTTGAGAGAAGAGCAAATATTAAAAAAGGTGGTATCCCAAGCATTCAAGATTCCATTTTAATTTTAGGAATAGGACTAATTTTAATTATTTATATAGGTTCTTATTTTCAATTTAAATATGGTTTATTTGGAGCATTATCTAATCAAGTTATTTTACTTGTAATTTCAATGTTTTATATTATTTATACAAAATGTAACATAAAAAATACATTGAGTTTAAGAAAGCCTAAGGTTTTAAGTATAATAGCATCTATAATTTTATGGCTTGGAACATTTATATTAATTAATTTAATATCTATACCCCTTCAAAGGTTAATGCCTGAAAGTGCACAAAATCTTGAAGTTATTAATAACTTAATGGAAGGTCATAGCACTTTAAGTCTAATAATTGTTGTGGCATTAATACCTGCAATAGTAGAAGAATTATTTTTTAGGGGATTTGTATTTTCAGCTGCAAAGGAAAAGTTTAATAAGATTCCAGCAATTATTTTTGTATCACTTATTTTTGGCTTATATCATATGAGTTTTATAAAGATGTTTACTGTTGGAATTTTAGGAGCAGCACTAGCAATAAGTGTGTATTATTCAAAAAGTATAGCAACATCTATGATAATGCATTTTTTAAATAATGCAGTTGCGGTAGTAATATCTGTATATGGAAATACATTAGTTGAAAAAATACCATTTGTACTTAGCAATGATATAAATATTGTAAATATAATTATTTATTTTATTTTTAGTATTATTTTTATTGCTTTGGGAATAATTTTATTAAGAAGGAAAAGCATAAGGAGTTGTTAGGATGAACAACCTAAACAAGCAAAATTTTTTAAAAAGATATTTGTCATTAGCTTTTGTATTTATTTTTTCCATATCTTTAGTGGGATGCAAATCTTTTAAGGATAATGGAAGGACTGCAGAAGAAGAAATTGCATTATTTGATCAATTTTGTACAGATGAATTTAAAGATTCATTAGAAAATGACAGTTTTTCTATTAATTTTATGCTTAAAAATCCCAATAAATATGCAATAAAAACAAATGAAATAAAAATAAATAACATCTCAGAAGAATATAATAAAGATGCAATAAAGGAAAATACAGAAGTTCTTAATAAACTAGAAGATTTTGATTACTATAAATTGAATGATGAGCAAAAAATAACCTATGATACATTGAAAGAATTTTTAAATAATGAAATTGAAATGTCAAAGCTTCCTGATTATCAAAGCCTTTTTGCACCTAGTAAGGGCATTATATCAAATGCCCCTACTAGTTATATTGAATATATTATTGAAAATAAGCAAGATGTAGAAGATTACATTGAACTTGAAAAAAATTTCAAGGAATATATAGATAGTGCACTTGAATATACTAAAAAACAGTCAGATGAAGGATTTTTTATGACTGACTATGCTGTAGATAAGGTACTACAACAGTGCAATACTTTTTTAGAATCTAAAGATAATCCTTTTGAGTCATCATTTAATTCTAAAATCGACTCCTTAGATTGTCTTACATCAGAGCAAAAGGAAGGTTATAAAGCATTAAACAAACAAGCAGTAAAGGAATATATTATTCCATCATATGAAAATGTTATAGAAACATTAACAAGTCTCAAGGGTACTTGTACTAATAATGAGGGCTTATGCAATTATAAAAAAGGAAAAGATTATTATGAATATCTTGTGAAAATTTCAACTGGAACAAATAAATCTATGAGAAAAATTATAAATGAAGTTGATGAAAATTTAGATGATGCAATAAAAGTTATTACGCAAAATTCAAAAAATACAATGAATGATTCTGACAATTTAAGTGTTAAAGATAATGTTCCTGAAAATATTATTAATTATCTAAAAGAAAATATAGACAATTACTATCCAGAAATAGGAGAAACTAATTTTACTGTAGATTACCAGTCAAAATCCTTGGAAGTAGATGGGGTAATTGCTTATTATATGAGTTCAAGAATAGACGATTTTTATAATAATCATATAAAAATTAATGAAAGTGCAGTAAAAGACAACCCTAATCTTTTATATACTACTCTTGCACATGAATCCTACCCAGGACATCTTTATCAACATGTATATTTTTGTGAAAAAAATCCTAACCCTATAAGATTTTTAACAGAAAACTTAGGTTATGCAGAAGGATGGGCAGAATATGCCTCAGATAGTTCCCTTGATTTTTTAAACTTAGATAATAGTTTGAAAGAATATATAAAAAGTACAAATTTTGCAAATTCGCTTATTTATACAAGAATGGATATAGGAGTTAATTATGAAGGATGGGATTTAGGAGATCTAAAAAAATATCTAAAAAAATATTTTATAGATAGTGATAATTTAGCTGAAGAGTATTTTAATAATTTAGTTGCAAATCCAGGCATTATGCTTCCATATTCCATTGGGAAAATAGAGATGCTTCAGTTAAAAAGTTATGCAGAAAAAGAACTTCAAGATAACTTTAATGTAAAAGAATTTAATAAAATAATTTTAGATACAGGAAATGTTCAATTTGATATTTTAAAAAAGCAAGTAGAAAAATATATTGAGGCAAATAAATAATAGTCATAGATAGCTATAATTTATAGTAAAAATATATAAGATGAAAATTTTTGAGGAGTTTTATAGGTGGCTAATTCATTTTTAGGTGAAGGATCATTAGGACTTCTTATGTATTTAGATGAAGGACTTGTTAAAAATTTATCTTCACTTGTTTTAAGTGGCTATATACAAATAAGAACAACAAAGTTAATTCAAGATAAATCATTATCAGAAAGAATAGGATCAGATAATAGAAATCACATGTTTGATGAAAATAGGGGAGCTGAAGATATAAGAGAAGGATTTGTTGTTAACAATAATTCTAATGTATGTCACAATGAAGAAACCTGGCATAATAAAGTAGATGCTGAAAATAGAGATTTTATTAGAAGAGAAGAAGAACTTCAAACAATATATACAACCTTTAATTTGCATGGGCAACTTTTTCAGCAGCTTGATACTGCAAATAAAATAGTTAAGCTTGAAAATACTACTGTAAGGGAAGGTCAGGTAAGTGAAGGTGACTATATAAAAATAAAAGGTATTTTAACTTCAGAATCTATTAAAGGATATATAGAATCCCTTCAGGTATTATTTGATTGTTTTGGATGTGATAATTTAAATACAATAATTCCATCATCTGAAAGTAAGTTTAAGTGTAAAAATAGAAGCATATTTAATTATACATCTATATGTAAAATGTTAAGTAAATTAAATGAAATTTTAAATAGGAATAATACACAAGATCTTATATTAAGATGTGGTGATACATCTGCTATATTAAATGTAAATAATAGCTTTTTTATGAATAATACTTCATATATTTATGATATGATTGATTGCCCATGTACAGTATTTGGAAAAGTTATTCATGTTGCAAAACCAGGTGAAAGTATAAGTCTTCTTAGAAAAACATCTCAAGAGGAATATTATGAAAGTGTATTAAATAGTTTTTTGCCCTATTGCAATGTTTTAGAGTCCTCTGGAATTGTTGTGCCTAAAATGCCAAGACTTAAATGTGAAGGGGTATCTATTATTATTCTTCCTATTAGTATATCAACATAAAATCTCTTTAAAATGATTTTCATTTTAAAGAGATTTTATGTTTGTTATGTTCTTTTTTACTAATTAAAAATAAAGTATAATATAAATTATAAAAATAAATTAAGTTAGGAGGAAAGGTAATTGCAAGATAGATTAAAAAGGCAACTTGAATTTATAGTAGAAGTCGATAAATCAAAAGAAATACTTAGAAGAACACTTTTAACACAATCTAAAAGAAGAGAAAATGATGCAGAACATGCATGGCATTTAGCACTAATGGCTCCTATTTTAAAAGAATATATAAAAGAAGACATTAATATAACAAAAGTTATAAATATGGTTATTATTCATGATTTAGTTGAAATTGATGCAGGAGATACCTACTGCTATGATACTGAAGGTTATAAGACTAAGGAAACAAGAGAGAAGAAGGCTGCTGACAGAATATTTAACATACTTCCGAAGGATCAAGCTGATTTTATTTATGAATTATGGAATGAATTTGAAGAAATGAAAACTCCAGAAAGTAAATATGCAAATACATTAGATAGATTACAACCAATTCTTAATAATATTGCAACTGGTGGTGTGTCATGGAAACAAAATAAAACTACAAAATCAATGGTTTTAAATAGAATGAAAATAATAAAGGACACATCATGTGAATTATATAATGTTGTGTTAGAAATAATAAATAAAGGTGTAAAAATGGGAGTACTTAAGAACGAATAAATAAAAGTAATTTGTAAAATAAATACTTGTCTTTCATATAATAATATAAAATTATTTTAGGAATTTATATATGAAGAAGTCTAATAAAGAAAATAATATAAATTATTACAATTTTAATAATTTAAAAAATCAGTCAGATGATTATAATGAAATATATAATGGATGGCAAAATTTTATAGCAAGTATTCTAACATTTGTAGCAATAAATATTAGTGCTAGTAATATAGAATTTTAATTGTAAAGGAGAATATTAATAGTTATTAAAAATATATTCAAATATAATCAAATGTAATATGATATATTTAGGGGTGATTATATTTGAGTAAAAATTATAAACCAAAAGAATTTGCAGAACTTTTAAATGTATCAGTATTAACTTTGCAAAGATGAGATAATACTGGAAAATTAAAAGCACATAGAACTCCTACGAATAGAAGATATTACACTTATGAGCAATATCAAAAATATATGGGAATAACAAATTCAAGCAAGAAAACAGTT
>NZ_JBQHRN010000016.1:0-51058 GCF_052066735.1 Clostridium sp. HCP1S3_C6 | reverse complement strand
ACAGAGATTATAATGCAAGTCTTAATTTAAGAGATTGCTTAACTTACAAAATAGCACAGTAAAAGTTATTGTAAGTATGTACCGATGGCTAGTCGGGAATTTACGACTGTGAAGTATCATATCAAATGCAAGTAGTTTTTATAACAAAAGCAGATACATTGAAACAGTAAAATTCTTGAAATGTTTATATTTGATTACATTTTAAGTAGCAGAAGAAATGGAAGATAAAAATTTAAAAAAAGAAATAAGTCTTTTTATGGCAACTATGCTTGTGTGTGGTAATATGGTAGGGTCAGGAGTATTTATGTTACCATCAACTCTTGCTCAGGTTTCAGGTGCTGGAGGCACAATAATTGCATGGATACTTACAACAATAGGTTCAATACTTATTGCAATTTCATTTGCAAATTTGGGAAGCAAATATCCTCAAGATGGAGGAGCATATTATTATACAAAAGAAGCTTTTGGAGATTTTGCAGGTTTTTTAAGTGCATGGCTTTATTGGAATGGTTCATGGATTGGAAATGCAGCTATAATAGTAGCAGCTACAAGCTATTTATCTGTAGTCGTTCCTATACTTAATAATCCTATAATGTCATTAATATTTTCAAGTTTTATATTATGGATTTTTACATTTCTTAATATGGCAGGTGTAAAAAAAGCAGGAATTATTCAAGCTTTTATTACAGTTTTTAAAATATTATTTTTTACTCTATTTATTATAGTTGCATTTATGAATTTTGATTCGAGTAATATATTTCCTTTATTTCCTGAAGGAAAAGGTGTTTCATCCATCCCTATGGCAGCAACATCAACTCTTTGGGCCTTTGTAGGTTTAGAAAGTTCTACAATAACAGCTGGCGAAATAAAAAATCCAGAAAAAAATATTAAAAAAAGTACAATTTATGGACTTTTAATAGCTGCTGCTATTTATATGGCAATAAGTATAAGCAGTATGGGAGCTATGAGTAATATTAATCTTCAAAATAGTACTGCACCATTAACAGAAATACTTACAAATGCATTAGGAAATAACATTGGAAAGATATTAACTATTTCAGTTGTAATATGCATTATAGGAACAATAATAGGTTGGATATTATCTACAGCAAGAGTATCATATGCAGCTGGTATTGATGGAGTATTTCCTAAATTTTTTGGGAAAGTTAATGAAAAAACAGGAACACCAGTTAATTCACTTATTATAAGCTCTGTTCTTGTAAATATATTGCTTATTTTTAATTATCAAAAAGGAATGGTAGATGCATTTAATTTTATTACAATACTTGCCACATTATCTTATTTACCTGTTTATTTATTAAGTATATCAGCTGAGATTATGCTTAAATTTAAAAAAGAAAAAAATATCACAATAAGTGGTTTTATAAAAAAATCAATTATACCATTAATAGCTTTTATATATGTAATTTGGACAATATATGGTTCGGGGGCAGAAACAGTTATGTGGGGCTTTATACTTATGCTTATAGGTATTCCTATATATGTATATAATCATCATAAAAATAGAGTAGATAATATAGTATAAATTTGACCATATACATAATTTTTAATTTAATAGATAAAGAAAGAGAAAGTTTTTGGATGTTACTAGGGTATATGAATGGAATAATAGACGCAGGAGGAATACAGCTTATAAATGTACTTTTAGGAGATACAACTTTATCAGGATTTAAAAACTCAAAAGCCTTCTAATATTGAGCATCATCAATGTCCACCTTATGATGTACCAGTACATAGTGTTAAGCTTAAGAAAGATATGCCATTATATTTATTGATAAAAAAAGAAATAATAAGTGTTAATAGTTATCACCATCAAGCTATAAAAAATATAGCACCTAAATTAAGTGCTATGGCTTATTCTGAAGATGGATTAATAGAAGCTATTTGCGCCCCAGAGAAGAAATTTGTCTGGGCAACGCAATGGCATCCTGAATTTTTGTTCAAAAAAGATAATGATAATCTAAAAATACTTAAGGAATTTGTAAAATCATGTACTTAATTTTTTAGATTCTAATTTCATTAATTTAAGTTCCTTATATGCTAAAAATATACCAATTAAAGCTGCAACAAGGTCTGCTATTGGTCCTGCATACATAATGCCATCAATTCCCATGAATAATGGTAATATTATTATAAAAGGTAAAAGAACTATGATTTGTCTTGTTAAGGATAATATGATACCTTGCATAGGCTTTCCAATGGCAGTAAAAAAGTTAGATGAAATTGGTTGAATAAAATTTAAAAATGTAAAAAATAAGAATATTCTAAAATATGATTCAGCAAACTGATAATACATTTCGGAACCTGATCCAAATAACGAAATTATTTGTCTTGGGATTAATTGAAACATTAAAAATGATATTACAGAAATAATCATTCCCCATTTCATTGCAGTTAAATAGGCTTCTTTTACACGAGGGTATTTTTGGGCACCATAATTGAAACTTGCTATAGGTTGAAGTCCTTGAGAAATACCTATAATTACTGAGAAAAATATCATATTTACTTTTGCAATTATTCCAGAGCATGCAAGTGGAATGGAATCACCATATGATGATAAGGAACCATAGTATGTAAGGGAATTATTCATAACTATTTGTAAAACCATCATAGCAATTTGATTGAAAAATGGTGAAGCTCCTAATGAAGTTATTCTTAATATGTATTTAAGTTTTGGTATTAAGTGTTTTAATTTAAGCGTTACAGTTTTACATTTTCTTAAATAGCAAAAGGCAAGAATTGCTGAAAAAATTTGTCCAACTATTGTAGCAATTGCAGCACCTGCCATTCCCATATTAAAACCAAATATAAGTATTGGGTCTAGAATTGTGTTGATTATTGCACCAGATAAATTACATATCATAGTATATTTTGGACTACCATCAGCACGAATTAAATGACCTCCACCAGTGGAAAATATAAGAAATGGGAAGCCAAAGGAAGTAATCATTGTATATGTTTTTGCATAATCCATTATATTGTCAGGAGCACCAAAAGCTTTTAGCATAGGTGATAAAAATAGTTGTACTATTACAAATAAAATAATACCTGAGATAAATAGTAAAATAGCTGAATTACCAATATAGTATGTAGCTTCTTTTTCTTTTTTTGCACCCATAGATAAATTAAAATTAGAGGCACCACCAATTCCGAATAGAAGTGATAAGGCTACACATGAAATAGATAATGGAAATACAACATTTGTGGCAGCATTTCCAAGGGTACCTACACTTCTACCAATAAAAAATTGGTCTACAATGTTATAAAGAGCACCAACTATCATTGATATAATACTTGGTATTGAAAATTTCATGAGCAGTTTTTTTACTGGAGCCTCTCCCAGTGAGTTTCTTACATTTGCTTCCATAAAAATTTCTCCTTAATATTTATTTTGTCAACTTTATTATTATAGTATATTTTTTTGTTGTTTTTAAGTACATATACATTGTAATTTAAAATAACTAATGATTAATAATAATATGTGGTATAATAATTATAAATAATATAATCCATGTAAGGATAAATAAAAATGAATATCATAATAATTGGCGCAGGAAAGGTTGGTCAGACAATAGCTAGATACCTTTCAGATGAAAATGATAATGTTACAATTATTGATAACAAGGTTCAAGTATTAGAAAAAATTAATGATGAATTAGATGTAATGTGTGTAAAAGGAAATTGCACAGATTTAAGAGTTTTGTCAGAGGCAGGTATTAATGAAGCTGATATATTAATTGCTGTTACAAATAGTGATGAGCTTAATATGTTATGTTGTCTTGCTGCTAAAAAATTAGCAGCTAAATATACAGTAGCTAGAGTAAGAACACCTCATTATGACGAAGATGTAACTGTACTTGCAGATGCAATAGGAATTGATCTTATTATTAATCCAGAAAAAGCAGCTGCTAATGAAATTTCTAAGATGCTTAGATATCCATCTATATGCAGTATTGATGATTTTTCAAGAGGCCAAGTTAATCTTGTGGGATTTACTATTTCAGAGAATTCTGTTCTTGTAGATATGCGAGTGTGTGATATTGACTATATTAAAGGACTTATACTATTCTGCGGAGTAGAAAGGGATGATGATTTTATTATTCCTAATGGAGAATTTAAGTTTAAGAAAGAGGATAAAATTTATGTTATTGGAGAACATAAAAATATTGAAGGTTTCTTGAAAAGATTAGGAAAATACAAAAAAAGAGTTAAAAATGTCATGATAATTGGAGGCAGCAGAATAGGTTATTATTTAGCTAAATCTATAGATGATGTTGGTATAAAGCTTAAAAACATAAAGTTTAATAAAGAAAATCTAGTTGCAGTTATAGTAAGAAATGATAAAACAATAATTCCAAGCGGTGATGATTGTTTAAAAATAAATGATAGGGTAGTTATTGTTACAAAAAATCCTATGATTTTAGATATAAATGATATCTTTGATGGAGGTACTGTAAAAGATGAATTATAGGTTTATGCTAAAAATAATAGGAAATGTGTTAAAGTATGAACTTGCACTTTTATTATTACCTTTAGCAGTAGCAATATATTATGGTGAAGGCGATGCACAAAATCATTTATCATTACAATAATTATGTTTATACCACTAACGGTACTTTTATGTAATGTTAAAACTAACAGTAATGAAATATATGCAAAGGAAGGCTTTTGTACAGTAGGATTTACATGGATTGTTATTTCAATAGTTGGAGCTGTTCCATTTTTCTTAAGTGGAAGTATTCCGTCATTTATTGATGCATTTTTTGAAACTGTATCAGGTTTTACAACAACAGGTTCTACCATATTATCAGAGGTTCAATCCCTTCCTAAGGGGATACTTTTTTGGAGAAGTTTTACTCATTGGATAGGTGGAATGGGAGTTTTAATATTTGTATTAGCATTAGTACCTTCAATTAGTAAAAAAGCAATTTTTTTATTAAAGGCAGAAAGTCCTGGACCTACACCGGGTAAAATTCTTCCTAAAATAAAAGAAACTGCAAAAACATTATACATAATATATTTTGTATTAACAGTTATTCAAACCATTTTGTTGATGATTTCAGGATTATCTTTTTATGATTCTTTTTGGAATTAATTTTGCTCTTTATTTTCAACTATTAAAGGGTAAATTTACAAGCTTTTTTAAAAGTGAAGAGTTAAAATATTATTTATTAATGATTTTAATAGCAGTAGTGGTTATAACATTTAATATACTAGGATTAAATAAGGGAAACATAGGCCTTTCTATTAGGGAATCAGCCTTCCAAGTAGCATCAGTAATAACAACAATAAGTAATATTGGGCCAGGATTAGAATTAGTAGGACCAACGGGTAATTTTGCAGTTTTTTCGCCTATTAGTAAATTGGTCTTTTCATTTTGTATGTTAGCAGGAAGACTTGAAATATATCCTATGCTTATAATGTTTAGCACATCAATATGGAGAAAGAAATATTAATATATAAAAACAATTAAAGCAAGGAGTTGAGAAAATTGTATCCCATAAAGTTTAATAATTTATATTATGAAAGAATTTGGGGAGGGAGGGCTTTAGAAAAGTTTAGAGACAATGTTCCGAAAGATAAGATAATAGGTGAAAGCTGGGATATATCTTGTCATAAAAATGGTATAGGAACTGTAGTTAATGGTAGCCTACAAGGAAAAAAGTTCAATGAAATAATAGAAATATATAAAGACAAACTACTAGGAACAAAAATAAAAACAAAAGATTTTCCACTTCTTATAAAGCTTATTACAGCAGATGATAAATTATCAGTACAAGTTCATCCTAATGATGAATATGCTAGTAGAGTAGAAAATGATTCTGGCAAGACTGAAAGCTGGTATGTTATTGATGCCAAAGAAGGGGCTGAATTAATTGTAGGAACTAAAAATTGTACCAAAGAGAAATTTAAAGAAGCCATAGAAAAGGGAGATTTAGATAAATATTTAAATAAGGTAAAAGTTAAAAAGGGAGATTTTTTCTTTGTACAATCAGGATTAGTGCATGCTATATGTGAGGGAGTATTAATTGCTGAAATACAACAAAGTAGTGATACAACATATAGAGTATATGATTATAACAGAGGACGAGAAGTGCATATAGATAAAGCGCTTGATGTTATTGATTTTTCTCTAAATGGTAAAAAGCTTGAAGGAAAATTAGAAAGGCATGATAATTATTTAAAAACAATATTATGTGAAAGTGAGTATTTTACAATAGAGAAGTATGAAATAAAAAAATCTGTTAAGGAAAACAGTGATAAAGAAAGATTTTATCTTTTTACATGTGTGGATGGTAATGGAGTTATTAAATATAAAGATGGAGAAGAAAAAATACTAATGGGTGATAGTGTTTTTATACCTGCAACATTAGGTGAATATGAACTTATAGGAAATTTTACATTACTAAAGAGTTATGTTACAAAGTGTAATAAATAATAAAATTAGCTTATCATAAGTATATAGTATAAAAAGCTTATGGTAAGCTTTTTATATTAAAAACTTTATATTATAATTTCTAATAAGAGATATAATTAAGTAAAAAATTATATATTTTGCGAGGTGAAAATTATGGATAATGCAAAGCTTATTGAAATGATACATATAAACCCTAAAATGATAAAGGACATTGAAAATCCTACATATGAAATGATGTCGGTGGCTTTAAAAAAGGATGGACTTTTATTAAGATATATAAAAAATCATACAAAAAATTTAGAACAAATTGCATTTTGCAATAATAAAAGAGTAATTGAATATATAAATGATCCTAGCGAAAGTATGATGATTGAAGCAGTAAAAGATTCATGGAGTAATTTAAAATATATAAAAAATCCTACAAATGATGTTATAAAGGCTGCTGTTAAGGAAAAAGGTTGGGCAATTCAATATGTTGAAAATCCATCTAAGGAAATACAAATGGAAGCAGTAAAAAAGGATTACGATGCTATTAAGTATATAAAAGATCCAGAAGAAGATGTACAAATAGAAGCAGTAAAAAATAAATATGATGCTTTAAGGTATATAAAGAAGCCTAGTTTAAAGGCAGAAGTAGAGGCAATAAGAATAAATGAAGCAGCAGTAAATTTTATAGACAATTTAGATATAGAAAAGATAAAAATATTTCTAAAAGAGAATATACTTGTTATAAAATATATATTTGATAAAGTGTGTAAAGAAGATATTATCTGCATATTAAAAGAAGTTGTAAGTGATGAAAATGTATCAGAAAAATATATTAGGGATCTTTTAAATTGCAGTGTTATTGAGGTCGGTAGTGAAAAAATAGATATAGATAAAATTAATTTTATTTATAAGTATGGAAGTAAGAAGGCTAAAAGAATAACTGTAGATGAAAAATTAAGTTAATAAAACCAATATAATTAATTTTGCAAAGGAGAAAAGTAAAGTGAATTTTATTAGTACATTAAAAAGTGCTAAATTAGTTATTAAAACTAATGAAGTACCATTAATAGTTGGTGAAAGTGGCATTGGCAAAACTGCATTAGCAAAAAAACTTGCAGAAGATGAGAATTTAAATTTAGTATCAATAGATGGAAATTTGTTGAAAGAGGGTGAGATAGGCGGCTTGCCTACTATTGAATCTTATGAAACATTAGATGAAAGTGGCAAAAGAATTTATAAAAAATCTACAGTATATGCTGTTCATACTAAACTTAGAGAAATTGATAATTATATATTAAATAATAAAGGAGTTCTTTTATTTATAGATGAAATAAATAGATGTGAGCATACTGTTCAGCAGGAGCTTATGAATCTTATATTAAATAGAGAAATTAATGGTTATAATTTATCAAAGGAAGTTAAAATAATTGCAGCTATGAACCCTTCAGGAAAATATGGTGAAGATTTTGATTATCAAGTTGTAGATATGGATGCTGCTCAAGAAAATAGATTTGTATGGCTTAGAATGGAAAGTGATTCTGAAAATTGGATTAATTGGGCTATAAAAAATAATATTAATAATAAGGTAATAGAATTTATATCAAATTTTCCACAATATTTATATAAAAAGAATGAAGAGGATGTAGATGCTACACCAAGAAGTTATGAAAGAATTTCAAAAATCTTAAATATATATAGGGAAAACAAAGATTTAATAGAGAGAGAAGTTTTACTAAATGTTTTAAAAGGTAATGTGGGAAGAGTTATTGCACAGGAGTTAATTTCTTTTATTGAATCAAATGCTAAAGAATTAATATCATTTGATGATGTATTTTTTGGTGATGTAATTTCACAAAATATTATAGATAGGGTTAAAAAGGAAAGTCATACAAGACTTTATTTAGCAGCAACTAATATACTTGTGAAACTTAATAATAAAATAAAAAATATTAAAGAAGATGAAATATCATATTATATAAATAGATTTATTGAATTTATAAATTATTATCCTGCTGATTTAATGGTTGGTATTATGAAAGATATGAAAAATACTTATAATACTATTTATGAAAAAGCTCTTGATAATGACAAATTCATAGAGGGCTATTTTAAGTGCTATAAAGAGTAAAATAGTAAGGAGATAATTATGAAAAATTCTTTTGAAGATATTGTCATAAGTCTTAAAGATGAAATAAATAAAGTAATAAATAGTGTAGAAATGACTAAATGTAATAGAGCTAAATTAACATTTAATCCACAACTTTCAAATGAATTACAAGAAAGATTTTTTGAAATTGTGGATAAAGTTTACTTTGAACTTATGAAGGATAAAGATAATTTTTATGGATACTTTTTATTTCAAATGGAAAGAAGAATAAACTTTAATATATCTAGTGCAACTGGAGTAAACTTTAAAGATGCAAAATATATTATGTATTTTAATCCTATTGTATTTTTAGAACTTAATTTAAAACAAATGCAGAGCACTATTAAACATGAAATTCTTCATATAATATCATTTCATATAGTTAGAGCAAATGAACTTAAAAATAAGTATTCACCTCTCACAATAGATTTAGCTATGGATATTGTGGTAAATGAATATCTAGATAACCTTCCACCTTATTCTATTACAATTAATTATGTAAATAATAAATATTCATTAGAACTTAAACCCTATAATACATTTGAATATTATGCAGATAATATTCAAAAAGAAATAGATTTATTAAATGAAAATGAAAAAGGTGAAATAATAGATAGTCATGAAACAGAAGAAAAATCTAATAACAATAGTAATGATTTTATAAAAACTAAATTTGAAGTGGAAAATTCTCATAATATATGGAGTCAGGATAATGATGTAGATTATAATACATTAATAGATTTTACACAAAAATATATTAATGGCGCAAAAAAGGGAGTTGTACCAAGTTTTATTGAAAATATAATTTCTGCTATTAAAAATGTAAAGGGTGAGCTTCCTTGGAATTTGTATTTAAAAAAGTTAATGGGAACAATGCCATCAAATAAAAGGAAAACTACCACACGACTTAGTAGAAGACAACCTGCTAGACTTGATTTAAAAGGTGAAATTACAAATTATAAGGCTAAAATATTTGTAGCTCTTGATATAAGCGGAAGCATTAGTGAAGAGGAGTTTAAGCAAGCAATTAGTGAGGTACTTTCAATTGTTAGAAATTATAATAATGAAATTACAATTATAGAATGTGACAAGGAAATAAAAAGTGTATATAATGTTAGAAGTGTAAAAGATATTAAGAAAAGATCTGCATATAGCGGTGGTACAAGATTTACACCAGTTTTTCAGTATGCAAATTTAAAAAAAATAAATCTTTTAATATATTTTACAGATGGAAAAGGAGAAAATGTATTAGGTGTTATACCTAAAAATTATAAAATATTATGGGTTATTTCAGGAAGAGGTCAAAAATTATCCTTAAAGGAAAGCTATGGAGCTGTAAAAAAATTAAAAGAAATTAATATTAAGGAAGATATAGATTTAAAGGATATAAAAACAGATGGATACTCTATGAATAATCAGGAACCTATTTTTTAAAAAATACTTAGAAAAGGGAAAAATGTATGTTAGATAAAAGTGTTAATTTGTTAAAAGGAAATATTTTAAAATCACTAATTATTTTTTCAATACCACTTTTTATATCAAATCTTTTTCAACAACTTTATAATACTGTTGATGTAATGATTGTAGGTAACTATTTAGGAGATGTTTCATTAGCAGCTGTTGCAACAGTTATTTCCCAGGCAATATCATCAATATTATGTATTTTATATATTTATAAAAAAGCTGAAATACTTATACCCAAAAAAGAACATTTTAAATTTGATAAAGAATTATATAAGGAATTATTAGGTCAAGGGTTATCTATGGGTATTATGCTTATTTATGCCTTTTATACACACTCATATATATAAAAAGTAAAGTAGGAGGAGAAAATGCAGTATTATTTAGCGCCAATGGAAGGAATAACAGGATATGTATATAGAAATTTGTATAATAAATATTTTCATAATATAGATAAATATTTTACACCATTTATTATTCCTAATAAGAGTAGAAGATTAAAAACAAAAGAGTTAAGAGACATCTTGCCTGAAAATAATAAAGGTATTACTATAATTCCTCAAATTTTAACTAACAGTTCAATGGATTTTAAAAATACTGTAAGAAGGCTTCAGGAATTTGGGTATAATGAAGTTAATTTAAATTTAGGATGTCCTTCAGGTACAGTAGTTTCAAAATTTAAAGGATCTGGATTTTTAGCTAAAAGAGATGAACTTGATATTTTTTTAGATGAAATATTTAAAATGGATAATATAAAAATTTCAATCAAAACTAGAATAGGTAAGGAGATGCCTGAAGAATTTTATGAAATTTTAAAAATCTATAATAAATATCCTATTTCAGAATTAATTATTCATCCAAGAACACAAAGAGATTACTATAATAATAAGCCTAATTTAGAAATGTTTAAATATGCTATGGAAACAAGTAATAGTAGTATATGTTACAATGGCAATATATTCACTGTCGATAATTATAATCATATTGTAAGTAAATTTAAAGAATTAAATAAGGTAATGATAGGAAGAGGGATAATCGGAAATCCTGCATTGATGGATAATATAAATGGAGATATAGGTCCAATAAGCAAGAAAAAATTAAAGGATTTTCATGATGAAATAGTTAATGATTACTTAGAAATGTTTCATAACGAAGTAAACACATTATTTAAAATGAAAGAACTTTGGGGATATATGATATATCTTTTTTCAAACAATTCAAAGTATGGAAAGAAAATTAGAAAATCAAAAAACCTAAGTGAATATAGGGATATGGTAGAAATGCTATTTTCTAATGAAGATATTATAGAAAATCCAGAAATTATTTGGCAAACTTAAAATTAAAGAAGGTATATTATGGAAAGGACATTTGTAAAACCAAAAATAATAAAAGATTTAGAAAATAGTATATTAAATAAAGAAGAAAATTCATTGGAAAAATTTTGGTATTATATAGATAAAGTTGGAACTCCACTTATAGAAAAATTTGAAGATTTAGAGGAATATGACCTTGTTACATTAATATATAAAGAAGAAAAAAAACTTGATAATGTTGTATTAATACCACCAGTTGGAATGAGAAAGCTTGAAAAATGTATAATGAATAAGGTTTATGGGACAGATGTATGGTATATATCGTATAAAGTAAAAAATGATATAAGTTTTACATATCAATTTTCACCTAATGATCCTCTTGATAATGATTGGAATAGAAGATGGAAAAATGTAAAAGGTGATATTTTTAATAAAAAGGCTATACTTCATTTTGATAAATCAATAAATGTAGAGAGAATGGTTCCTTATGTAAATCTTGAAAATGCAAGAAAGAAGTTTTTTGTAAATAAAAATAATAATTCAAAAGAGGGAAATATAAAAGAATATTTTATATTTAGTAATATTCTTAATGAAAATAGAAAATTTAAAGTTTATTTTCCATATGAATATGATGAAAATAAAAAATATAAGCTTGTAGTTTTAAATGATGGAATAGAGTATTTAAGGATATTAAATGCAAAAAACATATTAGATAATTTAATACAGATGAAAAGAATACCTCCTGTAATAGCTGTATTTATTGAATCTACTAATAAAAGAGCAGAAAATTTAAAGTGTAGTGATAATTTTTCAAAGTTTATATGTTTAGAACTTATGGAGTTTTTATATAAAAATACAAGCATTTCCAATAAGCCAAAGGACAAGGTGATTGGAGGATATAGCCTTGGAGGTCTTGAGGCTTCGTATGTTGCATTAAAATATAGTAATATTTTTGGAAATGTTTTATCTCAATCTGGTTCTTATTGGTATAAAAAAGATAATTATAATGAAAATGAACCTTGGATAGTTAATGAATTTAAAAAGGTGCATAAGTTGCCAATAAATTTTTATATTAATGTTGGAAGTATTGAACCAAAGGTTTCAATGATAGATACTAATATTGAATTTAAAAACAATCTAATTAATTTGGGGTATAATGTTAAGTTTGATTTTTTTGGTAGTGGTCATGATTACCTTTATTGGGATGAAACCCTTGCAGATGGTTTAATATATTTGTTAAATATAGCAATTGATTAATAAACATTAAAAAGAATATAATAAAAATAAGGTAGGTGAAATTAAATTATGAAGATAGCAGAAGTAAGTAAGAAATATGATATTTCTCAAGATACTCTTAGATATTATGAAAGAATAGGATTAATTCCAGCAGTACATGGAACATCAAGTGGTATTAGAGATTATGATGAAGAGGCAGAAAAAACTGGAGTTTTATTATGGGACAAATAATTAAGGACAGTATTGAAATTTTGTCTAGGTGTAAGCTTTTTAAAAATATATCTAAAAATCAAATAGAAGAACTTTTGACAAAAGATAATAGTATAAAAGCATATAAAAAAGATCAATTTATATTTCATGAAGGGGATATACCTAAAAAATTATTTATACTTATAAATGGCAAAATTGATATAGCTAAAGATTTATCATCAGGTAAAAGAATATTAATAACAAGCATTGAAATGAGTGGAGATATATTTGGAGAAATATATGTTTTTATAGAAAAAAATGAATATGATGTATATGCTCAAGCAGCAGAGGATTCAACAGTTTTTCAAATATCTAATAACATTTTTATAAAAAATGCAAAGGCTAAGTCAGAGGCAGAAGAAATTTTACAATATAATCTTATGTGTATCTTTGCATCTAAAGCTTATTTTATGAAAAGTAAAATTAAAATACTTGGAAGTTCTAGTATAAGGGAAAAAATAGTTCAATATCTTTTTCAAAGACTTAATGAAGAGGGAAATGTAAAAGGTAATTTAAATAGGGAATATATGGCTGATTATCTTAATGTGGCAAGGCCATCTTTATCAAGGGAACTTTCTAATATGCAGAAAGATGGAATTATAAAAATAAAAGGTAATAATATAATTATTACAGATGAAGAAAAATTTGAAGAATATTTATAACATATAATTAATTTGAATTGACGTAACATATGTTACATAAAAATGAAACTGTATTTGATAGAATCATTTTAGAAAGTAACATAGGAGGTCTTTTTATGATTAGAAAAATTGTTGAGATAAATAAGGAACTTTGTAATGGATGTGGGGCATGTGCTAGTGCATGTCATGAAGGTGCTATTGAAATGATAGATGGAAAAGCAACACTTATTAAAGATGATTATTGTGATGGCTTTGGTGATTGCTTACCAGCATGTCCAACAAATGCTATTACTATTATAGAAAGAGAAGCAGCAGAATATGATGAGGAAGCTGTTTTAAAAAGAATGAATGAAAGAAAAAACAAACATCAAAAAGCTAGTTTCAAGGGTGCTTGCCCTGGAAGTATGGCAATGAGTTTGGCTAGAGATAAGAAAGAAAATACAATTGAAGAAAAGAAATATAATATTTTGCAAAGTCAGCTTATGCAGTGGCCTGTTCAAATAAAGCTTGTACCTATTAAAGCACCATATTATGAAAATGCTGATCTTTTAATTGCAGCTGATTGTAGTGCTTATGCTTATGCTGGTTTTCATGAAGATTTTATAAAAAATCATATAACAATCATAGGATGTCCTAAATTAGATATGGTTGATTACTCAGAAAAGCTTACTGAAATAATAAAAAATAACAACATTAAGAGTATTAAAGTTGTACGTATGGAAGTACCATGTTGTGGTGGTATAGAAAGAGCAACTATGAATGCTATTGCAAATAGTAATAAAAATATAAATTGTGAAGTAGTTACAATTACATGTGATGGAAAAGTAAGATAAGTCAAGGTTTTGCCTTGACTTTATTTTTTATAAAAATAAAAATTAGAAAACATAATATTAAGTAATTGTTGAATAATGTAACAATAAGTGGTATATTGGTATAGTGGTATGACCACTTATTTGGAGGTGTTTTTTTTGAAAAGTTTAAAACAATTAATGATTATTTTACTTGCATATATGTTAGGTGCTATAGTTCAAAGTGTATTTAATTTGCCTATACCAGGAACAGTGCTTGGACTTATATTCTTATTTATTGGGTTATATACAAAGATAATAAAAATAGAAATGATTGAGGATATTTGCAATACATTAATATCACATATGGCGTTCTTATTTCTTCCTGCAGGAGTAGGTCTTATGACAAGTTTTGGCTTATTAAAGGGAAAGGTAATTTCTTTTTTAATTATTATTTTTGTTTCAACAATTGTTGTATGGCTTGTAACTGCATATGTTGTTAAATTATTAAGAAAGGTGTGTGCAAAAGATGAAAGACATAATTAGTTCGCCAGTATTTGGAGTTTTTATATCTTTAGTAGCTTATAAAATAGGAGAAGCTGTTAAATCAAAATTTAAGCTAGCAATATTTAATCCATTACTTATTGCCATAATAGTATTAATTGCATTTTTATCTGTTTTTAATATTTCATATGAAGATTATAATAAGGGTGGTTCCATAATATCATTTTTCTTAACTCCATCAACAATTGCTTTAGCATTACCACTTTATAAGAAATTTGAATTATTTAAAAAGAATGCTGTTCCTGTATTAGTAGGTATTGTATGTGGAGTAATAGCAGGAATTATATGCATAATTGGTCTTTCTAAATTATTTGGATTAACTGATGATATTACAATGTCATTACTTCCTAAGTCAGTAACAACACCTATTGCTATGGCATTATCAGATCAAATGGGTGGTATGACTTCTATTACAGTAGTTGCAGTTATTATAACAGGAATTTTTGGATCTATTGTTGGACCAATATTAAATAAAGTATTTAAAGTAAATGATAAAGTTGCCATGGGAATAGCTATGGGTAATTCATCACATGCCATAGGAACATCAAGAGCAATGGAAGTTGGTGAAACAGAAGGAGCAATGAGTAGTCTTACTATTGCAATAGCTGGTATAATAACAGTACTTTTAGCACCTTTTATTTGGAATCTTTTTATAAAAGTTTTTGGGGCATAATATTAAATTAAAATTTAATTTAAGGTGGGAGTTTTATGAATGATAAAAAATTATCACATATAGATAAATTATTTGAGTCAATAGATAATCTTTTAATAGAAAACAAAGAACAAAAATTAAAAGCAAAATTAGCAGAAAAAATAAGAGAAAGCATATTTACAGATGATATAGTAAAAAAAATGAATGAATATGATTTCTCTGAAATTTTAGATGAAGATCAAAGTGTTGTAAAACTTTTTGATAGTATTTTTCCTATCTTTGTAAAGAAAGACAATACTATATTTAGATTGTATAAACATAAAATAGAGGTAGACTTATCAGATGAAATGAAAGATAGATATATTTATATGTTTAATGATGGGAGATTAACATCAGGATTATTTGAATGTTTTAATATTAGTGATGATGAATATGTATATGGAATAAAAAAAATTATTGATGCTAAGGAACTTTTTAAAAAGGAAATATTATTTACTCTTGAAAATTTTAAAAATAATATTAATAAACCATATGATAAAATTAGCTATTCAAAGGAAAAAGAAAAAATAGCTATAAATAATTATAACAAATTATTAGAATATTTAGAGAAATAAATTATGAGAGGAATAATTTATGTTAACACCTATTAAAAGTGAAAAAGTATATAAAATAATAATGAAACAGATAAAAGACATTGTAAAAAGTGGTGAACTTAAAAGAGGTGATAAACTTCCATCTGAAAGAGAATTAGCGTTAAGATTAAATGTAAGTAGGACATCAGTTAGAGAAGCAATAAAGGCGTTAGAAACATTAGGTCTTGTTGAATCTAAGCATGGTGGGGGCAATTACATAAAAAATGATTTTGAAGATATTTTATTAGAACCTTTATCAATTGCGTTTATGCTTCTTGGAAGTAATGATAGTGAAATTTTAGAGCTTAGAAAGGTAATAGAGCCTGAAGTAGCATCTATGGCAGCAAAAAATATTACAGAAAATGAAATTAAAGAATTAGAAAATATTATAGAAAAATTATCTAAAACTACAGATAGTAAAATATGTGCAAGTCTTGATAAGGAATTTCATTATGTTATTGCAAAAGCCTCAAAAAATCATCTTCTTTCAACAATTGTTTTTTCTGTTTCATCTTTAATTGAAGAATATATAGACGAGTCAAAAATGTATGAAATTGATAGAGAAAAAGTTATAAATGATCACAAAATAATATTAGAAGCAATAATTAGTCATGATTCTAAAAAAGCATTTATAGAATCTAAGAATCATCTTAATTAATTTTTAGCACCGATTAAAATAATATATTTTAGCACAAAATAAAATATATTATTTTTGAAAGGTGTGTTTTTATTTGCAAAATATTTTAAAAATATCTAGAAATGATTTTATAAAGATTTTTACAAACTATGCATTGTTAATTGTGGTAATAGCACTTTCAATTCTTCCTTCGTTATATGCATGGATTAATATAAAGGCTTCTTGGGATCCTTATTCAAGTGAGGCTACAGGAAGGCTTAAGATATCCATTGCAAATAATGACAAAGGTACAACTTTTAATGATTTATATATAAATTTAGGAAATAAACTTGTTGATGAACTTAAGAATAATGAAACTTTAGGTTGGGAATTTTTATCTTCTTCAAAATCAGAAGAAAAATTAAAATTTGGCAAAGTATATGCAAATATAGAAGTACCAGAAGATTTTTCTAAAGATTTATTATCATTTGTAACAAATGATATAAAAAAACCTAAGCTTATATATATTATAAATGAAAAATTAAATGCTATTGCACCAAAAATAACAAGTAAAGGTGCAGATACAATTCAAAATACAATAAATGAGGAAATAATAAAAACCATTAGTACAGTACTTTTGAATATGGCAAGAGATGCAGGAATAAATATAGAAGAAAATATAATGCCAAAGTTTCTTGAGGCGAGCAAGTTTTTACATGAGGCTTTAGATAGTTATGACACTTTATATAAGGGAATTGATGATTCAAAGGATAAAGTTAATTCTATAGAAAACTTTGTAAGTGAAATATCATTAAATGTACCTAAAATAGAAGAAATATTAAATAATGCTGATACTATTATGGAAAGTTTGGATAACTATATTGTAACAATTCAAGGAGGTTTAAATAGTGTGCTTCCTTTAATTAAAAAAAATATTGATATTGCAAGTAGTATATCTGAATCATTAAATAGTACAATTGAAAATTTAAACAATGAAGAAGTTTTAAATTCTATAAATAACATTAAAGATAATCTTACAGATATTAACAATATAATAAAGGGTACAGTAGATATTATGGAATCTATAAATAATTTAGCCCATAGTGATGTTTTATCAGAAATAATTAGTAGTATCAGAGAAAAAGAAGAAAAACTAAATAATATATTGAAAAATGATTTTTCAAATTATGAAGGATTTAATGATATTAGCGAAGTAATTAAGGATATAAATAAATTATTGTCATATATTAATGAAAATTTTGATTCCAAAATATCACCAGAAATAAATTCTATTTTAAATAATTCTTTAAAAACAATATCAAGTATTAATAAAATAATTAGAGAAACAAAAAATGAATTACCTAGCATTGTAAGTGCCATTAGTAGTGCAAAAGAATTGCTTAATATTGGTGTATCTGGGATGGATAAACTTATGGAAATATTGCCTAATGTAAAAGAAAAAATTGATGATATTACTATAAAAATTGACAATATAAACTCCAATAAAAATATAACAGACTTAATAGAACTTATAAAAAATAATGTTTCTGAAAGAATAGATTATTTGCAAAATCCTGTAGAAATAGAAAATGTAACAATGTATCCTATGGGTAATTATGGCAGTCAAATGGCTCCATTTTATAGTGTTCTTGCATCATGGGTAGGACTTACATTTCTTATATCTATGTTTAAAGTTAATACAAGTGGCTTAGAAAAGTCTTACGAAGTATATTTTGGTAAGATGGGTTTGTTTATGGCAATTTCTATTATACAAGGATTTATAATTGCTTTAGGAGATTTATATTTCTTGAAAATTAATTGCAAGTTTCCAGTTTTGTTTATTATAAGTATGATAATTACATCTATAGTATTTACAATTATTGTTTATACCTTAGTTTCTGTATTTGCAAATGTAGGAAAAGTTATTGCCATTATACTTATGATTTTGCAAGTTGCAGGTTCTGGAGGCACTTTTCCTATACAGCTTACATCAAACTTCTTTATAAAATTAAATCCTTATTTGCCATTTACCTATGCTATTTCTCTTCTTAGGGAATCCATAGGGGGCCCGGTTAAAGAAATAATTTTATATGATATATTTTGCCTAACTATTTTTTTTATAATTGCATTGTTAATTGGTGTTATTTTAAAAAAATATATAAACAAAGTAATGAATAATTTTGCAGATGTTTTAGAAGAAAGTAATTTAGTACAGTAAATATTATTAAAAGTGTATCAAATTGAGCTTCCTTTCCATAATATATATTAGCCTTAAAAAAAGGCATAAAATATTTTGGAGAGGAAGATATTATGGGATACAACAAAAATAGAGAAAGTGGAAAGAAACATGGAAGAAGACATGACAAGTGTTGTGATGTAAAGGATCTTATGGATCTTTTATGTGGATTTAATTTACAAAAGGACGAATTAGAAGATAATGTATTTGGAGCTTTTGAAGCAGCAAAAGAAGCTTTGTGTCAATTAAAGGAAGCAAAAGAAGCACAATGCAAATTAATGAATATAAATGACAAAATAGAGCGTTGGCTTGATAAATGTGGTTGTAGAATTGGATATGATGAATGTGAATGTGGTGGACATGCTGATAAATTAGCAGGTGTAATATGCAAGATAGGAAAAGAATTAGATGAAGCTATAGAAGAAATATGTGAAGCAATAGAAGAAATTGAAGATGTAAAAGAATTAAATGAAAAATTAGAGTGTATTTTTAATGAATATGTAGATTGCATTGAAGATGATGAATGTAGCTCTTCATCTAGCAGTAGCTCAAGTTCTTCATCAAGTTGTAATTCAAGCTCAAGTTCTTCATCAAGCTACAATTCAAGTTCAGATTTTTCTTTTGATTGTGATTCAAGTTCAGATAGCAGTTCAAGTAGTTCTTCAAGTTCAGATTGTGGCCCTAGATATAATAGAAGACGTAATAATTGTTACTATAGTGATTGTGATTGCTAAAACTTAAGTAAACAATTGATTTTATTTTGAGTGCTAATATTATTAGCACTCATTATATTTTACATACATAAAATGTATTTTTTTATTATTATATTTAATTCAATACTTTTGCTTTTTAATAAAACCGTCTCTAACAAATGTATTATCTATTAAAAATGTTAACTAATTGTAAAAAATATTATAAAAACCAGTTGTAAACGTTAATATGTTTACTTGTGTTTAATACATAATATTGAAATTTAACAAATTGATGTTATAATAAAATCATGATTTTTATATGGTAGTTTATTGATAATAAATAAAAATTTATATAATACAAAATTACAGGGGTGTAAAAATGAATAAGAATTTAAAGAAAATTATAGCTATGGCTTCTGTACTTGCTATAACAGCAAGTGTAGCTCCAGCAATTAATAATGTTAGTGCTTATGCAGATGATTTAACAGTTAATACTGATGATAAAGTAGAAGCTGCTGAAAAGTTAGGTAAATATACTGATGATTCTATAAAAACAGAAGGGGATTTTCAATACGTAGTTGCACAAGATCAAAAATTTGCAAAGATTGTTAAATATGTTGGTAATAGTAGTAATGTTGTTTTCCCAGATACTGTAGGTGGTAAAAATGTTACAGAAATTGATGATAATGTATTCAAGGACAATGGTGCAAACGTAAAAACTGTTACATTACCACAATATATTTCAAATAATGGTGTAAGTGAAAAGGCTTTTGAAACATGTATTAACTTGGAAAGCATAAATTCAGGTTCAAGCACTGCTTATAAGTCAGAAGACGGAGTGTTATATACTGCTGCATTAGATACATTGGTATGTTTTCCACAAAAGAAAGTGGTAGATAAATTTACTATTTTACCAGATGTTAAAAAAATTGGAGAAAAAGCATTTTTTAATGTAAAAGGTATACAAGCAATTACTTTTGGTGCTGGGGTAGAAAATATTGCAGATAGCGCTTTCTTAGGAATGAGTAATTTATCTTCATTTTATATCAAAGAAAAAGAATTTAATTCAAATTATTTTGTAAATGATGGTATATTATTTAAAATAAATAATGAAAAAACCGCAACAACTACACCAGGTACAGCTTCAGCAAAAAAAGTAACACTTGTAAAATTTCCACAAAGTCTTGGAAAATCTAATTATGAAATAAAAACTATAAAGGATCAAAGTGCATCTTATTATATAACATCAATTGGAAATTATGCTTTTGAAGGAAATAAATTTCTAGAAAATGTAACTTTAAAAAATAACGAAGGTAATACAGATGACCCACAAGTAACTTATATAGGAGAAAATGCTTTTAAAGGATGTAGCAAATTGAAGAGTTTAACAATTCCATCAACAGTTGGAACAATTTCTGATTTTGCTTTTGATGGTTGTAGTTCACTTGAAAATTTCAATATACCTGGTGAAAAATTAAATTTAGGAAATGGCGTATTCAATAATTGTACAAATCTTAAAACTATATCTATAGAAAAAGCTAATTGTGGATACACCGATAAAAAAGGAAACAAAATAAACTATTTTACAGATAAGGGTGTATTATATAAAACAGTAGCTAAGCAAAAAACATTAGTAAAGTGCCCTAATATGACTAGTACTTTAGATGCAACTACAGGAACTTATGAGGTAAGTAAGGATGTAGAAATTATTGGTGATTATGCATTCCAAGGAAATACTAAATTTAAAAAGATAGCGATGAAACCAACACAGGTAAAAGAAATAGGAGAAAGTGCTTTCGCTAATTGTACAGAATTAGCTGATATAACATGGTCAGATTCTGTTTTAAAATTAGGACAAAATTCATTTGAAGGTTGTAATGCTCTTAAGAGTATTGAATTAGCTAATTCAATAAAACAAGTTGAAAAAGAAACATTTAATAATTGCGAGTCTTTGGAAAGCTTAACTCTTTCACCAGAATTAGAGTCATTTGATGTTACTGCATTAAATGGTTGTAAGTCTTTATCAAAATTAAAAGTAAATAATGTAGTTAATGAAATAGGTAAAAATTTCTTTACAAAAGATAGTGTATTATATATGAAAAAGGATTCTTCAGATCAATCTACAACAGAAGAAGCATTAAAACAAGCTATTTTAGTAAAATATCCTATAGGATTGCAAGCAAGTGAATTTGAAGTGCCAAGTGGAGTTGCAGTAATTGGACCTGATGCATTTAAAGGATGCACAGCAAATGGTGGTAAATTGAAAAAGGTTAAAATATCAAGTCCAGCCAAAACTATATCTATGGCAGATGAAAAGTCTATCAATCCAGTAAATGGAGCAAATGTTGCACCTATTTATAATAAATACTATGATGACAAAGATGAAAAGAAGATAGTTTTAGTGTTTAATGACGTATTTGATGATGACTGTGAACTTATAGATAATTATAATAAAGTAACTTCATCTAATGAGTATTTTGAAACAAATGGTAATCAATTAAATAAAGTACTTGTAAGTAACGATGGAAAAGTAAATATTCCAAGCGAAATTACAAGCATAAAAAAAGGTGCATTTGATGGTGTAACTATAGGAACACTTATAATTCCTTCAACTGTAACTGATATGGATATAAATGATATAAATTCAAAGGTTGCCAATAAACAAATTGGACAAATTGAATTTGCTAATAACGACAGATATGTACTTGAAAATGGAGTTCTTAAAGATAAAAATGCACAAGCTCCTACAATAAGTAAGATAGAAGTTGATACAGCTACTTTTGCAACAAATTATAAAGTTGGATCAGATTTAGATTTAGCTAATGCTAAAATTAAAGTTACTTACTCTAATAATACAATTGCAGATGTTAAATTAACTGCAGATATGGTAGCAGGATATGATAAGAATAAAGTGGGAGACCAAACTCTTACTATTACTTATAATAATTTCACTACTACAGTTAAAGTTACAGTACAACCAAAGGAACCAGTTACTGCTGATAATCATGGAATATTTGCTTTAGGTTCATTATTCACAGCTGCAATTGCAGGAACTTTCTTAAGCAGAAAGAAGAAAAATAACTAATTTTTAAATAAAAAATCACACGTTATATGCGTGTGATTTTTTTTGAAAATTTATATTCCAAGTGGAATTTTAAACATAAAGAATGATATAAGTAGTATTGTCCATGATATCATAAAGGCTATAGAATATGGAAACATTAATTTTATCATATCACCTAAAGTATATTCTGGTTTATATTTTTTTATGAAAACAAGAATAATTCCAGCATAAGACATTAATGGTGATATTACATTTGTTGATGAATCAGCAATTCTATATGCTGCGGCAACTATATCTGGTGTTAGTGAAGTGTTAACATGATAAAGCATTGGAATAAATATTGGTCCAAGCAGCATCCATTTTGAAGTTAACCCTCCAACAAATAAGTTTATTATTGCAGTTATTAATATAAATCCTATTAATAGCAGAATTGGAGAATTTGACAATCCTAAATGTTGAAGTAATGTTGCACCTAAATATGTAATATATGTACCAATGTTTGAATGGCTTAGTAGTGCTAAAAAATTGTAAGATACAAATGTTAACAATAATATATATCCCATACTTCCAAGTTGTTTTGATAGTGCATTAACTACATCCATAGGTTTATTAAATTTTTTAATAGATACTCCATAAAATAAACCTGGCATAAAGAATGCAAATGTAATAACTAAGATTATGTTATCCATAAATGGTTTTACTGTAGTTCCATCATCAGAAGTATAAGGTTTTAATGGACCTAAAGCTAATAATATTATTATTAATAAAGCTAGTATTAAGCCTAATACAGCAAATTTTAATGCTTTGTTTTCTTCTTTCTTTACAGTAAAATCTGTTAAATTTAAATCTTTTGGAATTGAGTATTCTTCTTTTTCAAGTTTTGGTTGTATAAATTTAACTGTAACAAAATACCCTACTATTGATAAAAGTACAGTTGATGTTAGTATAAATATATAATGCATTGTAGGGGCATTTATTGCATTACCAGCAGAAGTTACAAAAGGAATACCTTGGGATTCTGAAAATACCTGAGCATTTTTACCTATAATAACATCAATAGGTGTTCCAGGAATTAAATTAGCACTAAATCCAGCAGATACACCAGCAAAAGCAGCTGCTATACCAATTAATGGATTTTTTTTAAGGCCTGAATATAAAAGTCCTGCTAAAGGAATAAGAATAAGGTAACCTGCATCTGTTGCAATACTACTCATTATTCCAAGAAATACTAAAAGCATTGGGAGAAGTTTTGTTGATACTTTTGTGCCAGCTTTTTTTATTAATGTAGTCAAAAGGCCAGATTCTTCAGCAAGGCCAACTCCAAACATAACAATAAGTATTGTGCCAAGTACACCACCACCATATGCAAGCCAGTTTGTAACAAGAGCATTATCAAGTATCCATCTGAAGTTTTCTGATTTGAACATATTTAAAATTTCATATGTTACAGCTTCACCATCTTTGCCTGCTGTTTGGAAAGTAATTCCTCCCATAAATAGTGTTATTATCATTACAGATACAAAAAATATTGAAAATATAATAACAGGATCAGGTATTTTTTTCCCTATTTTTTCAATAAAGTTTGTCTTATTTTTATTTTTCATAATGTTTCTCCTTTTTAATATGCTATAAAATATTATAATTACTCACAAGAAATTTTCAATATATTTTTATAATAATTATAAAAATATCAAAAAACAATGTAGTTATTTGTCGAGAAATATTAGAAGAATTAAAAATAGTATAAAGTTTTGATAAATTTTTAATGATAAAAGATAGAAAAAAACCTTACCAAAGTTCGGTAAGATTTTTGTGATATCTTCTAGGCATAAAATTATCTCGGCATTTTAAATTAATACGTTCTTTTATAGTCGTTGATTTATAAAAAATTTTAAACAAATTTTCAAAAGTATTGTCTTTGTTTAAGGATAATATTTCTTTTGATTTATCCTTGCTTAAATGTGTAATGAAAGATGACTTTTTATCATATACTAATGCAATTTCACGGTTAAGATCATGTATTATAAAATTTTGATCAGAAAACCTTTCTGTAAAGTGATCAATAATTAAAGGAAGTATATTATAATCTGGTTCTATTTTTGAGTAAAAACTCAAAGGAGCAATTTCTTTAAAACGAACAAATTGCATGAAACGTTCAGCTTCAATATTTACTTTTTGGCAGTACTTATCAATTAGAATAATAGTACTATTATTTTTAGCTAAATTTATTGAAGTGCCAAACTTATAGCAAAGTTTAAGATATTTTAGTATTGTATTTTCACAAGAATCAATTTCACTAAGGTATGTTAGATAAATATTTTTAAGGACGGTATTATTAAGTTTTTTCTTTATACTTTTATAGACTCTAGTGTATTTGTCCATTTCTGTTTTAACATATGTAATTTGATTAAGCATATTAGGAATGTAATTTTTTTTATTTGTAATTATTACCTTATCTTTTATAGAGTATGCATAAAAGATGCTAGTAAAAAGCCCCTCAAAACTTCCATCATATATTAGTTCTTTAATATAATTATCCATGCTATTCTCCTTAAAATATATTTATAATTCGCCTGTTAAAGAAGAAGATTTATCTTCTAGTAGAAAAGATTTCTTTTCGTTAACAGATAAATCGTTGTTAAAAAAGCTTAGTTGTTCTATATTTTCATCAATATAATTTAAATTAACTTTAGGTGTAAGGGCTCTACGTATTTTTATATCATCAAATTCAACAGAGCCATAGTATTTACCTTTGCAGGTAATAAAATATTGTGCTCTTTTTAGGACTATTCCAAGTTTTTTCAAGTCATAAAAATCTAAAAATCCTACTTTCCTAGTAAGTATTATTTTTCTAGCACCTCTAACACCAATTCCAGGAACCCTTAGAAGAGCTTCATAGCTTGCCTCATTTATTTCAATAGGAAAATTGTCTAGGTTATTTAAAGCGTATGATGTTTTAGGATCAAAATTTATATCAAAATTAGGATTTTTATGGCTTAAAAGTTCAGAAGCTTTAAAGCCATAAAATCTAAGAAGCCAATCACCTTGATAAAGTCTATGTTCACGAAGTGTAGGAGGATTTTTTATAGTTGGTAGATTTTTATCTGTATTTACAGGAACATATGCTGAATAATAAACTCTTTTTAAATTCATTTTATTATATAAGTTTTCAGAAAGATTTAGTATATTTAAATCAGTTTCTTTTGAAGCACCTACAATAAGTTGTGTACTTTGTCCACCAGGTACAAATAAATTAGCATTTTTAAATTTTTTTCGTTCGTATTTGTTTATTGAAATATTATTTTTTATTGTTTTCATAGGAGATAATATATCTTGTTTATTTTTTTCGGGAGCCAAAAGCTTTAAGGATTTTGATGAAGGTAATTCTAGATTTACGCTCATTCTATCTACTAAATTACCAGCTTTTTTAATAAGGTCCTCATCACTGCCTGGTATTGCCTTTAGGTGAATATATCCACCAAAGTTATAAACTTTTCTTAATTTATAAACTACATTATAAAGCATTTCCATAGTATAATTAGGTGTTTTAATTATTGCGGAACTTAAAAATAAACCTTCTATGTAATTTCTTCTATAAAAATTTATAGTAAGGTTTGCTACTTCATCAGGTGTAAAAGTAGCACGATTAATATCATTAGATTTTCTGTTTATGCAATAAGAACAATTATATATACAGCAGTTTGATAAAAGAATTTTTAAAAGAGAAATACATCTCCCATCAGGTGTAAAGGAATGGCATATGCCAGATGCATGAGTAGAACCAATAGTATTTTTTGTGGTTTTTCTTTTTGAACCAGAAGAAGAACAAGATACATCATATTTTGCTGCATCAGATAATATTTTTAGTTTATGAGATATATCCATATAACAATCACCATACTTTTAAAATAATTTCTATATTAATATTATAAACAATTTTAAATACAAGAACAAGTGTTCGTATGCGGAAATATAAAAATATTCTGTAAAATTTAAAAAATATTGTACTACATATGAGTAGTATTGTATAATATACTTATATAAGAATTATACAATACTTTTTTTAAATGGGGGATGGGATTAATATGTATTTTTAGTGTATTGTATATATTTTTATTATAGTTATTTTATCCTTGTATAATTAAGGCATGTTACATAAATTATTATTAGCTTATACATATTAATTCTATCTTTATTTGTTATTAAGCATATTTTTGTTATAAAATTGTAATTTTGTTATATTTGCGTTATAATTTTTATTAATGAAGATTTTTTGCCTGTAAAATATGGAGGCGATATAAATAGGTACTCTAAATAAATTATCTAAAGAAGAAATGAATATAATAAAAATAATGTGGGACGTAAATAGAAAAATTACGCCAACAGAACTTATTGATATTTGTGAAAAGAAGTATGGAAAGCGTTGGGCTAAGCAAACTATAACTACATTACTTAATAGAATGATGAAAAAAGGTGTTTTAAGTGTAGAAAGTCAAGGACGTAATAGGTTTTATACAGCTATATCAATTAGTGAATACGAACAAAAAAATGCTAAAGATATATTAAATAATATGTATAATGGGTCAATTAAAAATTTTTTAGCTGCATTATATCATGATAAAAATAAAGTCTCAAAAAAAGATATGCAAGAATTAAAGGATTGGTTTTCAAATGAATCAGATAATATTTGAAACTATTATTAAAATAACTATTACAGGCAGTGTATTTTTTATTCAAGCATTTCTTTTATCTTTATTTACAAAAAAAATACTTTCTTCTAAGTGGCATTTTGAGGTTTCTAAAATTTGTATGTTTCTTTTTATAGCTCCTATAAGTCTTATTGTGGGTTCCAAATTATTTCCTAAAAGTGAAATTATGTCGATTTATAGTTTTGATATAGCTAATATTGCATATAGTTCATTTAATTATGTGAATTTATTCATAATAGTTTGGTTTATTGGTTTTGTGTTATTTCTTGTTATAAATTCCTTTAATTACTTTAGATTTAAGAGGATTATAGGTAAATTTGATTCTAAAGATCAAAAATTAGACGAAATTTTACAAAATCATGTTTTTAATGAAAATTATAAAGTTTCAATTCAAAGAAATTCTAATGTTAAGTCTCCTATGCTTATAGGTATAAGAAAGCCTGTTATAAGAATACCAGAGTATTTGAATGATTATGATGAATTAAATTTAATAATAGGACATGAGTTGATTCATTATAAAAGAAAAGATTTACTTATTAAAATTATAAATATATTTATTATGGCAATAAATTGGTTTAATCCACTTATATATGTAGTTAATAAAAATGTTAATAGATGGTGTGAAATATCTTGTGATGAACTGTTAGTAAAAAGTAAAGAAAAATTTGAAAGAAAATTATACGGAAATTTGTTGTTAAAGGTTATAGAAAATGTAGATAATGAGCAAATAAATGATACAGTAGTATATTTAGGATTATGTAGTGAAAGCAAATATATAAAAAATAGGTTGTATATCATACTAAATTCTAAAAAATCAAGTATTATAAGGAAAGTTTTTTCATTTATAATATTATTTACATTAGCTTTTGAATCTATTGGAATTAGTACATTTGCTACAACAAAAGCTACATATAAAGTAAAGTCATTTATGGGTGGTAATTTTTCTTATGATAATATGATGTTTAACGATTTTAATGTGATAAATAATAATATTACTAGTAGCGATGAATATGTTGAAATGTCAGTTTCAATAGATAATTCAACAGGAAAGATAGGAGAAATTAATAAAGATTATTAAAATATTTTTAGATATGAAAATAGGATAAGCTTAGCTTAATCCTATTTTTTAAAGTATTTCAAGAATTTCAACTGTATAACTAGAACCAGGAGCTTCCACAGTAACAATATCTCCTGCCTTTTTACCAGAAAGGGCTTTTCCAAGGTCTGATTCTATACTTATCATCATATTTTCTGGATCTAAATCCATTGTTGTAACAAGAGTTACAATTTCTTCTTCATCATCTTCTACAAATTTTACTTTAGCTTTGCTATTTATGCCTAAAACAGAATTATTAGTTTCAGTATCATCAACAACAGTAGCTGTAGAAATCATATTTAAGAGATATTGGATTCTATTGTCATTAGCTCTATAATTAGCACAGGCTTCTTTGTATTCTGCATTTTCAGACCTATCACCATGAGCTGCAGCAATTAATTTTTCCTTTGCAATTTCAGCTCTTTTAACTGTCATTCTATAATCTAATTCTTCTCTTAATTTTTTTATATTTTCTTCTGTTAAAGTATTATGCATATTTATAACCTCCTTATATAGTACCATTACATATTATTATATATTAATAGGGAAAAAATTAAAGTATTTTTTATTTTATAACATAAATGTAAACTTTATTTCTTAAGCGAGTTGACAATTAAAGACTATTGGAATATATTTAGGATATCTTATATAATTTGGAGGAAATTATAAAATGAAATATTCAGTTAAAGATTTAAAAAATAAAGTGTTAAATGGTGGTTCTATAAATAGAGAAGAAGCAATATTTTTATCTAGGCAAGATTTAGATGAATTATGCAAGAGTGCAAATGAAATAAGAGAAAAGATTTGTGGTAATATGTTTGATTTGTGTACTATTATAAATGGAAAAAGTGGAAGGTGTTCGGAAAATTGTAAGTACTGTGCTCAATCTATTTCTTATAATACAAAAATACAAGAATATCCACTTCTATCTAGTAAGCCAATTGTAGAAGAAGCTGTATATAACCACAGTAAAGGTATATTAAGGTATTCTATAGTTACATCAGGAAAAAGGTTATCAGATAAAGAAGTTGATAGTGTGTGTGATAGTTTAAGAGAGATTCAAAAGAAATGTGATATATCATTATGTGGTTCATTTGGTTTATTAAATAAGGAACAGTTTGTTAAATTAAAAAATTCAGGATTAAAGAGAGTTCATAATAATCTTGAGTCATCACGTAAATATTTTTCTAAAGTCTGTACAACTCATACCTATGATGAAAAGATACAAACTATAAAAATGGCAAGAGAAGCAGGCCTTAATGTATGTAGTGGTGGCATTGTAGGACTTGGAGAAACTATGGAAGATAGAATTGATTTAGCACTTCAGGAAAGAGAACTTAATGTTAAGTCAATACCTGTAAACATGCTTAATCCTATAAAAGGTACTCCTTATGAAAATAATAAGGTACTTACTAATGATGAAATGTGTAGAATTGTTGCATTATTTAGATTTATTAATCCAGATGCTAATATAAGACTTGCAGGAGGAAGAGGACTATTACCTGATAAAGGAAAGAAGTGTTTTATGTCAGGTGCTAATGCAGCAATATCTGGAGATATGCTTACAACATCTGGAATAACAATAGATTATGATATGAAAATGCTAAAGGATTTAGGGTATAAAGTAGGAATGTTAAATGAATAAGATTTTATATGTGGGGTAAATAGACCCCACATTAATTATCCTAAATTTCAATTTCTATCAATACAAGATGTTGAACTTAAAATTCTTAGCAATTTAGGATAAATTTTCATTAATTGCTTATTTATTTTTTTAAGAGTTTCAAGATAAAGAAGTTTTTCTTCTTCATTAGATTCTTCAATAAAGTTATTTTTATTTATTTCCCAAACTTCACATCCATCATAAGGATTTGCAGTTCCTAAATACATTAAGCCATTACAGCTTTTAAATAACGAACTTCCACCGTAATTATTTTTATTATCTAATCCGTTAAGAGTTAAAGATTTAAAATGTATGCCATCTGTAGATGTGTAAATATCAAATCCTTTTGGGTATTTATAACATGTTATTATATTGCATATATCTGTATAAGCACTTAAAAGTTCATTATAATTTGCATAACCTAGTTTTTCTATATATTGATCACTATTGTATATAATTGTATCTCTTATTAATTTCATATTTGTTGAATTATCTAAAGTAGTTATAAATAATGTGCCACAATAGCAATTTATCTGCCAACCATAAATATTAAAAAAATTGTTAAAACCAGATTTATATCCAGATAAGCTTTGTATATTATTGTCACATTTGTTTAATGGAATTAAAGGGTCCCCACCTACTACTACATCTACATTATCATTTACATCTACTCTTATAATATCAAATCCTAGTGGTGCGAAAAGAGAAAGAGGAAGGTTTTTAGTGCAAGATATATATAGATGATTTTTAAATACATAAGAAGCTATTATATTTGAATTTGCTCTGTCATAAAAACCAGAATTTCCAATTTTGACCCATTCATTAGTTTTAGGATTTGAATTTATAGAACGCCAAAGCTCACATCCACTATTTGTAGATATTCCCACATAAAGCTTATTATTAAATTCATTTAAATTTTCGATTCTTCCAACAGGGTTTTTATTTGAATCAAAACAGATATTTTCTGTATCTATAACAGGCTTAAATTTTTTACAGTCAGGGTTTTTGCTTTCATAAAGGAAGGGGGTATTTTTAGCAAAACCAATTTTTATTGTAGAGAGATATAATTTCCCTTTAAATGAAAGTAGGCATTTACATGTAGTACCTAAAACATTTTTTGTATTAACTTTTGTCCATGTTATACCATCTGTACTTTTTATCAGGTAAATTTTTGTGCCTAATCCTGCAGCATACATTGCTTTTTCATTATCAGTTGAGTGAGTTATAAGTGAACTAAAGCCTTTTATTTTATCATTACAATCTGCTCTGAAAACTCTTTCCCAGCCTCGGCTGCCATCTCTTTTATAACGCCAAATTTCTGCATTGTTATCTGTGCCTTTTATTATCCAAGGTGGAATATTTATTATGCACCTTTTAGAACAGCCTAGGGTAGTTAAGGCATTTCGCACAGTTCCTACATATATATAATCACCAAGTTCAGTTATACATGATGCGTAGCTGTTTTGAATAGCATTTTTTTTGCAGGATGTATCAAAACCATTGGTTTCTGTTATTTTATCAAGGGTAAACATAAAATACTCCTTTGTAATTGCTAAATCTAAATAATATTATTATTTAGTATATGTAGCAAATATACGAAGGTGAATAAAATAACTAATTATTAAATTTAGTGTTTTTTAATATGTAAAAAGAAAAAGAACCAGTTTCTAAGATTTCACCATTATCATTAGTTATTTCAGCATTATAAAAGGCAATAGACTTACCTTGTCTTATTTTAGTAGCAGTACAATAAATATTTTTTTTATAAATGTATATTTAATAAGCTTTAGAATTTTATTTTATTAATGTATAATGAATTTAATAGTATATAAAAATATATTGGAGGTATTATTTTTGAATAAAGAAAGTATTGAAAAAATGAAAAAACTTATAGAGGAAAAAAAGAAAAAAGGTCAAAATACAAAAAATACAGATAAAGCAACTAAAAAAATAGGAGCAGCTAAAAAAGGTAGAAGTAGTCATAATGGTGGTGGATTATTTGATAAATAATTAAAGGAGAATATTGTATGGATGTATCTATTGTTATAAATGAAATGATAAAATACTATGCTGGTGATGTAAAAAGAATTAATCATTTTTTAAAAGTTTATTCTTTTGCAAAATCAATAGGAGAACTTGAAAAAATAAATAATGATACTCAATATATTTTAGAAGTAGCTGCTGTTATGCATGATATAGGCATAAAAGTAAGTGAAGAAAAATATAATTCTTCAGCAGGAAAATACCAAGAATTAGAGGGACCAATTATAGCAGAAAAAATGTTGAAAAAACTTAATTTTAATGATGATATTATAAAAAGAGTATGCTTTTTAATTGGTCATCATCATACTTATACTAATATTTGTAGTATAGATTATCAAATATTAGTTGAAGCAGATTTTTTAGTTAATATATATGAAGATGGAATTAGTAGTGATTCTATAAAAACTGTAAAAAATAAGATTTTTAAAACTAAAGCTGGAATTGAGTTTTTGAAAAATATTTACAAAGATTAATCATCAGAATCTTCTAATATTATAATATAATAAAATCCTATATATCTTAAAATATTTGAAAAAACACTTAAAAGATATCCATTAGTAATTAATATATATGGCCACAATTTAATGTTATCATTTTTATATTTATTTAAAAGTATTTTTTCCTTAATTCGCCTTTTGTTAACTATATATAAAATTATATAACCTATAAGTACAAGTGTTTGTCCGAATAAAGTTACTTCATCTGTGGGAATATAATCATCATGATTTTTAGTAGCTTCTTTAATATCTAAATCTGCTCCATAAAAAAATATTGCATATCCAATAGATAAAAATGTAGCACCTATTTTTTCTAATTGAGCAATATTTATATCTATATTTTTTAAGTACTCATCTATATTATTTATAAAAGAAAAATCATACAAATAATCACTCCCATGCAATAATAACAATATTATTATATGAGTTATAATTAAAAATGCAGATACTTTTTGTATCATATACAAAAATATTGAGTAAAATATAGTAAATTACTTTTAATAGTGTTAATTATGGATGATAATAATTTTATAGAAGAAATTTTAAATTATCTTGGGTACAAAAAGGTAAATGTAGATAATTCTGAAAAAAATAATAGTAAAAAACAACAATATTGTAAAATAGATAAGTCTGGAGGAGCAGATTCAAATTGTTGTGCAGATGTTAATATGGACATACCTAATGGATTTCAAGATTTAGATCCAATATTATTTCTTGTAGTTGGCGAACTTATAGGAAATATTATTGCAGGTAGTACACCATTTAATGTGGCTAATGCAATTTCAAATTATTTGAATTTAATTGGGCAAGTTATTGAAACATATGCAGGTCAACAGGCATATTTTCAAGGAGGTCCTGGAAGACTTTATAATAAAAAATATAAAAATGTAACAAATCCTTTTATGAGTTGTGCTGAAAAAGATAATTCAAAAGCAGATAATGATGACAATGAAAATGTGTATGAAAAAATAAAAAATATAGAAATATATTTAAATTTAATGAAGGATAATTTTTCCCGGGAAATAAATGAGATTAATCTAAAAATAGATAAAATAGAAAGTGTATATACAAATAAAGGTAAGTTATGAATTCAATTTATTTTGGAAATATAGATGAAATATTAAAATCTTATGGATATGAAAAGTGTAATTGTAATTCTTCAGAATCAGACACAAAAATAGATCCAACAGCTGGAGCTAAAGATAATTATTGCAGAAATTTTGATTCAGATGTTTTTTATGGGTTTCAAGATATTGACCCGATGCTTTCTATTGTTGTATGTGAAATACTATCAAATGTAGTTTCTAATGAACTTCCAACTAATATAGCAAATGCCTATGGAAACTGGCTTCAACTTATAGCACAAGTTATTGTAGCTTTTAATACTCAACAAGCATATTTTCAAGGAGGCCCTGGAAGATACTATAATCCCGTATATAGAAATGTATCAAATCCTTTTTGTACTAATGTAAAAGCACCTAATGGTGGTGAACGTTCGGATTTAGGTAAAGCTTGTGATACTAACAATGATGAAGATATAATTAGTAAAAAAGATAGAAAAAATAAGGAAATTAGAAGATTGAAGGAAGAAATTAAAAAATTAAAATCGCAAATAGAAATGTTAGAAAATGAAATTAATTCTTTAGAGTAAGCTATTAAAGAATTAATTTCATTTTTTTAAAATATCAGCTAATTTTAAGATTTTATTGGTATTATATAATATAAATTTATAAAAGTATGGGGGATGTTTTTTGTGAAAAGTGTTAAGAAAAAGTTTTTTTCTGTAATTATTTCATCTTTTATGGTTTGTAATTTATTTAGCGGCATAACTACATATGCAAATGATAGTTTAGACAATAGGCAAAATACTAATGTTTCAATGGTTTCTTCAATAAAAGATCCAGAAGAATCTGTTAAAATGCAAAGTAAAATGCAAACATCTAATACGCTTACAGAAGCTGAATCTGTTTGGAATAATTGTTCATATAAAGGGGAAGGTATGGTTATAGCAGTAATAGATACTGGTTTTGATTATACTCACAAAGATTTTCAAACTATTGATGAGGAAAATGTAAAAATTACAAAGGATTTAGCAGATAATGATATAAAAAATCTTGGATATGGAAAATATTTCAGTGAAAAAATTCCTTATGGGTACAATTATGCAGATGGAAATGATGAGATTAAAAATGAAGACCAAATACATGGAATGCATGTAGCAGGTATTGCTTTAGCTAACGGGGAAATTAAGGGGGTAGCTCCAGAAGCGCAGCTACTTGCTATGCGAGTTGCTGATAAAAATGGACAATTTAACAAATAATAATTATGATAGAGATGATTTTTTTCCTTTTTCAAATAATGCAGGTAGCAACAGCAAAAACGAAAATATGTATTCATTCTCATCATGGGGGCCAAGCCCAGATTTAGAATTAAAGCCTGAAATAACAGCACCAGGTGGAAATATAAAATCTACTGTATATAATGATTCTTATGAAACAGAAAGTGGTACATCAATGGCATCACCTAATGTGGCTGGTGGTTGTGCATTAATACTTCAGTCATTAAAACATAAGAACATTGATTATTCTCAAGATATTAATAAAGTTGATATAATAAAATGTTTAATGATGAATACTGCAAAAGTTTTAACAAACAGCAGTACTGGAGTAATATATTCACCAAGACAACAAGGAGCAGGACTTATGCAACTTGAAAAGGCAGTAAACAATAATGTTATTGTTACTGACGATAGAAAGAAACCATATATTGCATTGAAAAATATCCATAGTAATAGTGTTTCATTTGAAATGACATTAACTAATTATGGTAAAGAAGATGTTTTTTATACTTTAAAAGATGAAAATTTATATATAGAAGTATGTGAAAATAATATAAGTATGGAAAAAGAAATTAGTGGAGCAAAAATATCTTTTAATGAAAGCAATATAATATTATGGAAGTACAGAGAAAAATGATTATGATTTTCCATATGGAATGAATAATGAAAAGTATAATTCAAAAGTTAAGGTTAATAGTGATAATGTTGCATTTTCTCCTAATAATGATAATGTTAAAGATGATGTTCAATTAATGACATATTTTTTGAGAAACGCTAGGGAATACAAAGTAGAAGTGTTAGATAAAAACAAAAACTTAGTAGGTAATACAAGAAAATTTAATGATAGAACAAAAAATCTTTATTCTTATTATATTCAATATTCACTAGCAGGTTTATTTAATGAAGGTTATTCATGGAATGGCACTTATTATGATGAATCAACAGGTAATAATAAAGTTGTAGATGATGGACAAGCTAATGTTTCACTAGCACTTACAAATTGTGCAAATTTAATTTCTGTTAGATTAAAGGACTTTTTAATAGGGCCCTTTTTAAATTTTAAAGTAAATTTTTTTGCAATATTGATAATAAGTATTTATTATTGTTTATTACTCGTGGTATTTTTATTTGATTTTTCAATGCCACCAGAAGTAGCAGAACATATAGGGATTCCAGATGAAGTATAAGAAGTTAATACAATGTCAGATATTAATAATCCTTTTTTAAAATTGTACTTATCTTTTACTTTATTATAAGCAAATTTTTGAATTAAAAAAGCCATATATTTTGAAGCTAGTAATCTATTTTTATGAGAAACAGGAATTAGCTTTTGTTTACCTGTAGTACCAGAAGTATGTCCAAAGTAGTCAATATCATCTGAAAATAGTACATTATGTTTGCCATTAGTCATATCATTAATGTAATTTTCGTAGAAATAATAGGTAGTTAGAGGCATATTATTTTTGTAATCTTCTATAGAATTTATATTTTCAAAATGATATTTTTTACAGATTATTGTATTGGTGTTTTTTTTGATTATATTAATTAAAACATCATTATTAATTTTATTTAATATGTCAAGAACACCTGTGACTTTAGTCATAGGATGAATTGACATACATATGTTAAATTAAAACATACGATAATATATTGAAAATACTTGATTTTGTAATATACATATGTTATTATATTTAAGAGGTGATAACATATGGAAGTAACTAACGGACGTGGTTATGTATATTCAATACAATATCACATTGTTTGGTGTGTTAAATATAGACACAAAGTAATTACAGAACAAATAGAGAATAGATTAATAGAGATACTTAATAAAATAGCTGATGATAATGGGTTTCAAATATTAGAATGTAATACAGATAAAGACCATATTCACCTTCTTGTAAATTGTTCTCCACAACATTATATACCAGATATGATAAAAGCATTAAAGGGTGTATCTGCAAGATTGCTAATGAAAGAATATGGAGAAGAATTAAAAAGAAAATTATGGGGTGGTCACTTGTGGAATCCATCATATTTCGTAGCAACTGTATCAGAAAATACAGAAGAACAAATAAGAAAATATATCCAAAATCAGAAAAGAAAGTAAGGTGAGAGTAGTGGAAAAAGCTTATAAGTACAGGATTTATCCAAATAAAAAGCAAAAAGAAATAATTACAAAGACATTTGGATGTTGTAGATTTGTGTATAATAAATATCTTGCGAAACGAATTGATATGTATGAACAGAATAAAGAAACATTCTCATATGTTCAGTGTGCAAATGATATGAAGAAATTAAAATCAGAACTTGACTGGCTTAAAGAAGTCGATTCTACTGCTCTTCAATCTTCACTTAAAGATTTAGATTCAGCTTATCAAAAGTTTTTTAAAGAACATACAGGCTATCCTAAGTTTAAATCAAAGAAAACACATAGATATTCTTACAAGTCAAAATGTGTAAATAATAATATTCAGTATTGTGATAGGTATATTAAGTTACCTAAACTTGGAATGGTAAAAACGAAAAACAAGTTAATGCCTCAAGGAAGAATACTTAATGCTACTGTATCACAAGAACCTAGTGGACATTACTACTGCTCTCTATGTTGTACAGATGTAGAGTTTGAGCAGTTACCAAAAACTAATAAAAATGTTGGAATAGATTTGGGAATATGTGATTTTGCAATCTTATCTAATGGAAATAAAATAGAGAATCCTCAGTTTTATGAACAGTCAGAAAAGAAGCTTTTAAAGCTACAACGAGAATTATCGAGAAAAACAATTAGTAGTAATCGTTGGAACAAAGCGAGAATTAAGGTTGCAAATTTACAGAAACATATTTCTAATCAACGAAAAGACTTCTTACAAAAATTATCTACAACGATAGTAAACAATTACGATGTAATTTGTATTGAAGATTTAGATGCTAAATCTATGAAAGAAACAGATTCTACTATTCGCAATAAGCGAGTTGGCGATGTGTCTTGGTCAGAATTTCGTAGAATGTTGACATACAAATGTGAATGGTATGGAAAAACATTATCTGTAATAGATAGGTATTATCCATCATCACAAATTTGTCACTGTTGTGGGAATAGAGATGGTAAGAAATCAGAAGATATTAGATTTTGGATTTGTCCAGAATGTCATTCAGAATTAGATAGAGATATAAATTCTGCTATTAACATTCTGAATGAAGGATTAAGAATATTAGATGTAGCGTAATAGCTATAAAAGAACGGTTGGAACAATCGGGATAGCTTGGTAAATATTCTTACGGTAGTAAGAAGTTCCCAAGAATCTCGTGGCTTTAGCCATGAGAGGTTCAAATTATACAAAAGCTATACGAAAAAAAGGAAGAGTAGATCATAAAGATTCTTTTCTTGACAGTAATGTTATTGAAAAAGAAAGAGGAATTACAATATTTTCAGAACAGGCAATTTTTGATATTAATAATTCAAGATATTATCTTATTGATACTCCTGGTCATATGGATTTTTCACCTGAAATGGAAAGAGCAATAAAGGTTTTTGATTATGCCATTATATTATTAAGTGCAGTTGAAGGAATTCAAGGAAATACAAAGACTGTTTATAATCTTTTACAAAAAAATAATGTTCCAGTATTTTTCTTTATTAATAAAGATGATAGAGAAGGCTCAGATTATTGTAATGTTATAAAGGATTTAAAAGCAAACTTAAATAAGAATATTTATTATTTAGATTATGATTTAAGTAATGGTTTAAAGGAAGAACTTATTGAATTTATATGTGAATATGATGATAGTCTTATGGAAAAATATTTAAAAGGCAATTATCATGAAGATTTGTGGATAAATACACTTGTAAATTTAATAAAACATAGAAAAGTATTTATAGCATCTAAAGGCTCTGCACTTTTAGATACTGAAGTTTCTACTTTTATTAATAATTTAGATAAATTAACTAAGACAAGTTATGATAATAGTGCTAAATTTTCAGGAAAAATATATAAAATAACTCATGATGATTCAAAGCAAGGTATATCAAACAATAAAATTGTATGGGAAAAATATTAACAGATATTGAAAGATTCTATGGAACGTTTAATGAACCTATTATTTTAGGTGAAAATGTTAAAATTACAGGAGAAGGTCCTGTAGAAACATTTATGGATTATCCAGTGGAACTTGCAGCTATAACTAAGGGGCAAAGTTCAATTATGATGATTAATAATGGATATAAACCTTGTCATAATGAGCAAGAAATATTAAAAAATCAAAATTATGATAAAAATGCAGATATTGAATATACATCCTCATCTATATTTTGCAGTAAGGGTCAGGGATATATTGTTCCATGGAATGAGGTTAAAGATAAAATGCATTGTTTAAAATAAAAAACTTTGAAATATATTGACAAATAAGAAAAAGAATATATAATAAGTTATAGAATGTGATTGGACAAGTCGCAGGAAGGGGTACACCACCACGGGTGTAGGTCTTTTCTGCGACTTTTTTTATACATTAAATTGCTATTTGGGAGGTGACAAAATGATAAAAATAAATGGTGAAGAAAAGGAATTAAGTAGTGAAATAATTCTTGAAAAACTTCTTGAAATTAATAAATTTGATACATCTAGAATTGCTGTAATAGTAAATGATGATATTGTACCTAAGGATATTTACAAAGAAAAAGTTATTAAAGATGGAGATAGTATAGAAGTTGTAAGTTTTGTAGGTGGAGGCTGATTAAATTAGCTTTTAATTAATATTTAAATAAGTAGTAAGGAAGGAAGAAAAAATGGATAAAAATGATAAATTAATAATTGGTGGTCATGAATTTAACTCAAGATTTATATTAGGATCAGGTAAATATAATGTTGATTTAATTAAATCAGCAGTAACAGATGGAATGGCAGAAATGATAACACTTGCTGTACGTCGTGCAAATACTAAAGATAAGGATAATATATTAGATTTTATTCCTAAAGGGGTAACTCTTCTTCCTAATACATCAGGTGCAAGAAATGCAGAAGAGGCTGTAAAAATAGCAAGACTTGCAAGGGAACTTGGATGCGGTGATTTTGTTAAAATAGAAATAATGAGAGATTCTAAATATCTTTTACCAGATAATAAAGAAACTGTTAAGGCTACAGAAATTTTAGCTAAGGAAGGATTTGTTGTTATGCCTTATATGTATCCAGATCTTTATACAGCTCGTGATTTAGTAAATGCGGGAGCTTCTGCTGTAATGCCACTTGCGGCACCAATTGGAACTAATAAGGGGCTTGCTACAAAAGAATTTATACAAATACTTATTGATGAAATAGATTTACCTATAATAGTAGATGCTGGAATAGGTAGACCATCTCAGGCTTGTGAAGTTATGGAAATGGGAGCATCAGCAGTTATGGCAAATACTGCTATTGCTACAAGTGGTAATATTCCACAAATGGCTAAAGCTTTTAGTTTAGCAATTCAAGCTGGAAGAGCTGCTTATATGTCTAAGCTTGGTAGAGTTCTTGAAAAAGGAGCTTCAGCATCATCACCATTAACAGGTTTTATAAGGGAGTAGATAAAAATGGAACAAAGAATAGATCATATGAAATATATGGATGATATGGAGCAAATACCATCTGATATAATGGATAAAGTAATAAAAGAAATGAATGAATATGACCCTAATGCTTATACAGCAGTAGATGTAAGGCAAGCTCTTTTACATGATAAATGTTCAATAGATGATTTTAAGGCATTATTATCACCTGCTGCAGAAGACTTTATAGAAGAAATAGCAAAAAAGGCACAAAAAGAAACTAGAAAGCATTTTGGTAATTCTGTATATATGTTTACACCATTATATATATCTAATTATTGTGAAAATTACTGTATATATTGTGGTTTTAACTGCCATAATAAAATAAAACGTGCAAAGCTTGATAAAGAAGGAATAGAAAGGGAAATGAAGGCTATTGCAGAAACAGGACTTGAAGAAATACTTATATTAACAGGTGAAAGTAAAGCTATGTCTGATGTAAAGTATATTGGAGAGGCATGTAAAATAGCTAAAAAGTATTTCAAAATGGTGGGACTTGAAGTTTATCCTATGAATTCTGATGAATATGCATATGTTCATAAATGCGGTGCTGACTATGTTACAGTATTTCAGGAAACTTATAATTCAGATAAATATGAAACACTTCATTTAGCAGGCCATAAAAGAATATTCCCATATAGAGTAAATGCCCAAGAACGTGCACTTATGGGTGGCATGAGAGGTGTAGGTTTTGCAGCATTACTTGGATTATCTGATTTTAGAAAAGATGCATTAGCAACTGGTATGCATGCATATTTAATTCAAAAAAAATATCCACATGCAGAAATAGCATTTTCTTGTCCTAGACTTAGACCAATTATTAATAATGATAAAATAAATCCAAAGGATGTTCATGAAAAGCAACTTCTCTTAATAATATGTGCTTATAGAATATTTATGCCATATGCAAGTATTACAATTTCAACAAGAGAACGTAAGGGATTTAGAGATAATATTGTAGGAATTGCTGCAACAAAAATATCAGCAGGAGTTAGTACAGGAATAGGAAGCCATTCAGAAGAACCTGAAGATGAAAAAGGTGATAGTCAGTTTGAAATAGCTGATACAAGAAATGTTGAAGAAGTAAGAGAAGCACTTAAGGAACATGGACTTCAACCTGTTATGAATGATTATGTCTATGTTTAAAATAACACTTGTAACAAATAGAAAACTTTGTGAAAGAGCTTTGCCTGATCAAATTGATAGAATATCAAAAATATACAAACCTCATAGGCTTATACTTCGTGAAAAAGATTTAAGTGAAGATGAATATTATATTTTAGCCAAGAAAATAATTAAAAAGTGTAATGAATATAATATAGAATGTATTCTTCATAAGTATATAAATGTGGCTTGTAAGTTAAACCATAAAAGTATTCATCTATCAGTAGAAGATGGTAAAAATAATAAGCATTTATTAAAGTATTTTAATTGTCTTGGAATGTCAATACATTCATTGCAGCAGCTTAAAGATGCAGAAAACCTTGGAGCAACCTATGTAAATGCAGGTCATATATTTGAAACTAATTGTAAAAAAGGATTACCTGGACGTGGAATTAATTTTTTAAATGATATGTGTGAAAATTCTAATGTTCCTGTATATGCAATAGGTGGAATTAATAAGGATAATTTAGATTTAATAAAATCTACTAATGCAGTTGGAGCTTGTATTATGTCTAAGTTTATGAAGATGTAGATAATGTTATCAAATTAAAAAGATAGTAGAAAATATAAAACTCAAAACCTCTCATAATAAATATATGGGATGTTTTGAGTTTTTTAGTTTGACAATAAAATATTATTTAAGTATAATTAGTTAGAAATCTAACAAAAGGAGGCTTTCATTTGTGCAATTCTAAATGTTTAGGTAAGGAAATTAGCATTTTAGCTAATAAAATGAACAGAATGATAAATAAGAACATATCTAAATACGGCATTACATGTATTCAGGGTAAGATAATAGGATACATTTATAGTGAATCACCTAAAAGGGATATATTTCAAAAGGATATTGAAGTAGAATTTGATATTAGGCGTTCATCTGTAACAAGTGTTTTAAATTTATTGCAAAAAAACGGATGTATAGAAAGAATTCCAAGTCAGGAAGATGGCAGACTTAAAAAAATAGTTTTAACACCAAAGGGTGTAAATATTCATATGGATGCATATAAGGCAATTACTGAAATTGAAAATTCTATGCAAAGAGTTTTAACAGAGGAAGAAATTGATATGTTTTTTGATATAATAACAAGACTTAATAAGAATATTACAAGTTAAATGTAAATAAAGTAATTTTATATATAAAAAGTTAGAAATCTAACAAAAGGAGGATTAATATGATAAAAAAATTATCTAGTTGTATTAAGGAATTTAAAAGAGATACAATTTTAACGCCAATATTTATGGCCCTTGAGGTTGTTATGGAAATACTAATTCCATTTTTATTATCTTCTTTAATTGATAACGGAATATCAAAAGGTGATTTAGGATACATTTATAGGGTAGGAGCATTAATGCTTGTAGCAGCATGCTTTTCATTAACCTTTGGTATATTAGGAGGAAAGTTTGGAGCAACTGCTTCAACAGGCTTTGCTAGAAATCTAAGAAAGGAAATGTATTATAATATACAAAACTTTTCATTTTCAAATATAGATAAATTTTCCACAGCAGGGCTTGTAACTAGACTTACAACAGATGTAACTAATGTGCAAAATGCATTTCAAATGATTATAAGAATGTTTGTAAGAGCACCATTTACTATGATTTGTGCAATGATAATGTCATTTTATATTAATATAAAAATATCATGTATATTTTTAATTGCTATTATAGTTTTAGGAGTAGCTTTATATTTTATAATGATAAAAGCTCATCCACATTTTAGAGAATTATTTAAAAATTATGATAAATTAAATGCAAGTGTTCAAGAAAATTTAACTGGCATAAGAGTAGTTAAAGCATATGTTAGAGAAGAATATGAAAAACAAAAATTCAAAAAAGCATCTAAAAAGTTATATGATTTATCAGTTATTGCAGAAAAGCTTATTATTTTAAATAATCCAATTATGCAATTTGTAATGTATACTTGCATAATTGTAATTTCATGGCTTGGTGCTAATATGATAGTAAGTAATACTATGCAAACAGGTGAACTTGTAAGTTTATTTACTTATTTAATGAACATTTTAATGAGCTTAATGATGGTTTCATTTGTTTTTGTTATGGTTATTATGTCTAAATCATCTGCAGAAAGAATTGTAGAAGTTTTAGAAGAAAAAAGTGATATTATAAATCCTAAAAATCCAATATTTGAAGTTAAAGATGGTTCAATAGAATTTGATCATGTTGATTTTAAATATGATAAAAGTGAAGATAGTTTAAATTTAGATAATGTAAATTTAAAAATAAACTCTGGCGAGACTATAGGAATTTTAGGTGGTACTGGTAGTGCAAAAACAACTCTTGTTCAACTTATTCCAAGACTTTATGATGTATCATCAGGATCCGTAAAAGTAGGAGGAGTAGATGTAAGGGACTATGATATAGAAACTTTAAGAAACGAAGTATCAATGGTTCTTCAAAAAAATGTATTGTTTTCAGGAACTATAAAAGAAAACTTAAGATGGGGAAATAAAAATGCTACAGATGAAGAAATTATTGCAGCATGTAAATCAGCTTGTGCTGATGAGTTTATTGAAAAATTTCCAGAAGGTTATGATACATTTATAGAACAAGGTGGTAATAATGTTTCAGGTGGTCAAAAGCAAAGATTGTGTATAGCAAGAGCATTGCTTAAAAAACCTAAAATACTAATATTGGATGATTCTACTAGTGCTGTAGATACGAAAACAGATGCATTAATTAGAAAGGCATTTAAGGAAGATATTCCAAATACAACTAAGATTATAATTGCTCAACGTATTTCATCAATTCAAGATTCAGATAAAATTATAGTTTTAGATGATGGAAAAATAAATGCTTTTGGTGTTCATGAAGATTTAGTTAAAAATAATAAAATTTATAAAGAAGTATATGAATCACAGGTAAAAGGAGATGATAAGGATGACAAATAGTAAAGAACCTGCTTCAAAACATAAGGAAAATAAAACAAATCCTATGAAAACATTAAAAAGACTTATGAAGTATATAATTGATGGATATTTGTGGCAGGGAATTATAGTTGTAATCTGTATTTTAATATCATCATTAGCTACTGTAGCTAGCACATTATTTATAAAAAATTTAATAGATGATTATATACTTCCTTTTATATCAGAATCAGGAACAGCTGATTTTACTAAATTATCACAAGCTTTATTTGTAATGGCAATTATATTCTTAATTGGTGTTGTAGCAACATATGCATTTAATAGAATTATGATAAATGTCGCTCAAGGGACTTTAAAGAAAATAAGAGATGATATGTTTGTTCATATGGAAACTTTACCTATAAAGTTCTTTGATACACATGCACATGGTGATTTAATGAGTCTTTATACAAATGATACAGATACATTAAGACAAATGATAAGTCAAAGTATTCCACAATTAATATCATCAGTGTTTTCTATTGTTAGTGTATTTGCTTCAATGCTTGTTTTAAGTATTCCACTATCATTAATTGTTGTACTAATGGTTATAATTATGTTTTTTGTAACTAAAAATATAGGTGGTAAAAGTTCAAAGTATTTTATAAAGCAACAAACTAATTTAGGTGTAGTAAATGGTTATATAGAAGAAATGATGGAAGGACAAAAAGTTGTTAAGGTTTTTTGTCATGAAGAAGAAGCAAAGGATAACTTTGACAAATTAAATGATAAATTATTTGATAGTGCTAATAATGCAAATATTTTTGCAAATATTTTAATGCCTATAATGGGGAACCTTGGTAACATAAATTATGTTATTACAGCAGTTGTAGGTTCGATACTTGCAATTAATGGAGTTGGATCTTTAACATTAGGTTCTATTGCATCATTTATAGCACTTACAAAGAGTTTTAATATGCCTATTACACAAATATCACAACAATTTAATGCCATTATTATGGCTTTAGCTGGTGCAGAGCGTATATTTACACTTTTGGATGAGGAAAAAGAAATAGATGATGGTTATGTAAAACTTGTTAATGCAAAAATTAATAATAATGGAGAAATTGAAGAAACAGAAAAACATACAGGAATGTGGGCATGGAAGCATCCACATGGTGATGGTACAATTACCTATACAAGGCTTCTAGGAGATGTTGTATTTAATGATGTAGACTTTGGATATAATGATGAAAAAATAATTCTTCATAATATTAAACTTTTTGCAAAACCTGGTCAAAAAATTGCTTTTGTTGGAGCAACAGGTGCAGGTAAAACTACTATTACAAATCTTATTAATAGATTTTATGATATTCAAGATGGTAAAATAAGATATGATGGTATAAATATTAATAAAATAAAGAAAGATGACTTAAGAAAATCTCTTGGAATAGTTCTTCAAGATACCCATCTTTTTACTGGAACTATAAAAGATAACATAAGATATGGTAATTTAGATGCTACTGATGAAGATGTAATAAATGCGGCAAAGCTTGCAAATGCAGATCAATTTATAAAGCATCTTCCTCATGGATATGATACTGTAATTACTGGTGATGGAGGAAGTCTTTCACAAGGACAAAGACAACTTCTTGCTATTGCAAGAGCAGCAATTGCAGATCCACCAGTACTTATATTAGATGAAGCAACATCTAGTATAGATACAAGAACGGAAACAATTGTTCAAGAAGGTATGGATAAACTTATGGAAGGAAGAACAGTTTTCGTAATTGCCCATAGACTTTCAACTGTTAAAAATTCAGATGTTATTATGGTTCTAGATCAAGGTAGAATTATAGAAAGAGGAAGTCATGATGAATTAATAAGTCAAAGAGGAAGATATTATCAATTATATACTGGAGCATTTGAACTATCATAAAAGGTATCTTTCTGTAATAAAAAAAAGAATGTATTAAAACAATTTTTTAGAGTGTGTTGCTTAGAAGTATTTTTTATAATCATGAGCCATGCTCTTTTTTAATATTAGTTTTCTGGGGTAAAAGTGGCAAAATAAATATCATATATATATTTTTTTTATTATGTTGGAAAAAATATATTAAAATGATAGAATAGTGTTTAGTAAATAAAAATTAATTGTTTATCAATTTTATTGAAATAAAATACTAATATTAGGAGGACTGCCATGTTAGAATTAATTGATGTTTCATATATAGCAGAGGATAATGCTAATATGCATATATTAAAAAATATTAGCTTAAAAATCGAAGATTCTAAGTTCGTTGTAATAACTGGACCTAATGGTGGAGGAAAATCTACTCTTGCAAAGGTTATTATGGGAATAAAAAAGCCTACATCAGGAAAAATACTTTTTAATGGTGAAGATATTACAAATATGAGTATATCAGAGCGTGCAAAGAAGGGCATAAGTTTTGCATTTCAACAACCTGTTAGATTTAAGGGGATTACAGTAAAAGATTTAATAGAAATTGCAGCAAATAGAAAAATATCATCTAAAGAAATTTATGAATATTTAAGTAAAGTGGGACTTAATGGTGATGAATATATAAATCGTGAAGTAAATAGTAGCCTTTCTGGTGGTGAAATGAAAAGAATAGAAATTGCTATGGTTATGGCAAAAGATACAAAACTTTATCTTTTTGACGAACCAGAGGCTGGAATAGATATTTGGAGCTTTAATAATTTAATTGAAGTATTTCAAAATATGAGGGAAGAAAATAAATCAATTATTGTAATATCACATCAAGAAAGAATTATGGACATAGCAGATGATATAGTACTAATTGAAGAAGGAAAAGTTACTTCTCACGAAAAAAGAGAAGATATTCTTCCTTGTTTATTAAAAAAGGCAGATAAATCATGCTGTAGAAAAGCAGGAGGTGGCTGTAATGCAGGAAATAACTAAAAGCCTAATAGAACTTGTATCAGATACAAAGATAGGAAAAAATGATGCATATAATATACGTGAAAATGGTCAGTGCGCAGATAGGCATGTAACTGATCATATAGATATAGTTTCTAAAAAGGATAAACCTGGAATAGACATAATTATAAAACCTAATACAAAAGGTGAAACTGTGTACATACCAGCTCTTGTAACTCATGATAATGTAGAGGATCTTGTATATAATGATTTTCATATTGGAGAAAATGCAGATGTAATTATTTCAGCAGGATGTGGAGTTCATAATGATGGATGCAATAATTCAGAACATAGAGGAATTCACAGATTTTTTGTGGGAAAAAATGCTAAGGTATTATATTTAGAAAAGCATATTGGAACAGGAAACGGAGAAGGTAAAAGAATTATAAATCCTAAAACTGAAGCATTTATTGAAGAAGGTGGGTATCTTGAAATGGATACAGTCCAAATTGGAGGAGTAGATTCTACTCATAGGGAATGTGCAGCAGAACTTAAGGATAATGCAAAATTAGTAGTTAAGGAAAAAATAATGACAGATGGAGATCAAACAGCAAAAACAAGCTTTGCAGTGGAATTAAATGGTGAAGATTCAGCAGTTAACTTAATTTCAAGATCTGTAGCAAAAGGAAATTCAAAACAAAAGTTTGAATCTCAAATAAATGGTAATAATAAATGTACAGGGCATTCAGAGTGTGATGCTATTATTATGGATAATGGAAAAGTTACTGCAGTTCCAGAAATAACAGCAAATTCAATTGATGCATCACTTATTCATGAAGCAGCAATTGGTAAAATTGCTGGAGAACAAATAATAAAGCTTATGACACTTGGATTAACCGAAAAGGAAGCTGAAGATAGGATAGTACAAGGATTTATGGAATAGTAAAATAAAAGTGGTTTTATGCCACTTTTATTTTACTTAATAATGTTTTTAAAGTATAAAAATAAAAGGTGAAAAAGTTGATTAATAATTATAAGATATCTGTAAGAACATTAGTTGAATTTGTAATGCGCAGAGGAAGTATAGATAGTAGGTTTCAAGCAGCTTCTAAGGCTATTGAAGGAATTAAGGGGCACAAATATGTTCAAAGTGCATATGGAAAAGATGATAAGGCAGAGGTTACATTAAATTATGATTATGAAGATGATGATATACATATTGAAATAGAAGGAAGAGCTGATGGAATATTAAAAGAAAAAGATAAAATAATTATTGATGAAATAAAAACAACCACAAGAGATCTTTTATTAATAGATGAAGATTATAATCCTCTTCATTTTGAACAGGCAAAATGTTATGGATATATTTATTCAGTAGAAAATGATTTAAATAATATTGATATTCAAGTAACTTATTACAATATAGATACGCAAAATACAAGATCCATAAGAAAAAGCTATAATATTGATGAATTAAAAGAAAGCTTTTTTTTCTTAATTAATGAATACAAAAAATGGTGCATGGCAGATATTAACTGGAAGAAAGAAAGAGAAATTTCAATTAAAAATTTTGAATTTCCATTTAATGAATATAGAAGAGGTCAAAGAGAACTTGCTGTAAGGGTTTATAAAGCTATAGAAAATAAAAGTAAATGTTTTGCACAGGCACCTACAGGTATAGGAAAAACTATATCTACACTTTTCCCAACAGTAAAAGCTATAGGAGAAGGTATTACATCTAAAATATTTTATTTAACAGCTAAGGCTATTACGAGAGAAGTAGCAGAAAATGCGGTAAAACTTATGATTAGTAAAGATTTAAAAATAAAATCTGTTACATTAACTGCTAAAGATAAAATATGCTTTATGGAAGAAACAAATTGCAATCCAGAATATTGTCCATATGCAAAAGACTATTTTGATAAAATAAACAATATAATTATGGAGGTTAGAAAGGAGTATAACTTTTTTGATAGAGAAACTATAAATAAAATAGCAAAGAAATATAAAATATGTCCTTTTGAATTTGCCTTAGAGCTTACTTTATTATGTGATATTGTAATATGTGATTATAATTATTTATTTGACCCATCTGTGTATTTAAAAAGATTTTTTGATGTAAAAAATACTGATTATACTTTTTTAATAGATGAGGCACATAATCTTATAGATAGAGGAAGAGAAATGTATTCTGCTTACTTATATGAAGATAAGATTAAAGAGTGCAAAAAAGTTATAAAGAAAAATAGAAAGATTTTAAAATGTATAAAGGAAATAGAACTTTATTTTAGTGAAAAATCTATAGATCTAAGTGCAGAAAAAAATAAAATTATTGTTCAAAATGGATCGCCAAGTGATTTAAAGGAAATATTAAAATTATTTATTAATGCATGTGATGAATATTTAGCAAGAAATAATGAAGAAAGTGATGAGTTTTTGCAATGTTATTTTGAAGCACATACATTTGTTTCTATGATGGATTACTATGATGATAATTATGTTACTGTATTTAAAGAAAAGGATAATAATATTATAATAAAACTTTATTGTGTAAATCCATCAAAGCTCCTTCAGGATAAAATGAACATAGGAAGAGCTTCTGTTATATTTTCTGCAACACTTATTCCACTTGAATACTTTAAAGAAATGTATGGGTATACAGAAAAAGATTATATAGTAAATTTAATGAGTCCATTTGATCACAATAATAGATTGTTAATGATTGCTGACAATTTATCCACAACTTTCAAAAAAAGAGAGGAAACCAGTATGAAAATTGTGGATTATATTAAGAATTGTGTAAAATCACAAAAGGGGAATTATCTTGTATTTTTTCCATCCTATGATTATATGAATATGATTTATGATAAATATATTACTATAGATACTAAATCTAATATTCATATTCAAAGTAAAGGAATGGAAGAAGAAGAAAAAGAAGACTTTATATCTATATTTAAAGAAGATTTAAATGATACAAATGTTGCTTTTAGTGTACTTGGAAGCCACTTTTCAGAAGGCATAGATTTAGCTTATAATAAACTTATTGGTGTTATAATTGTAGGTGTTGGAATGCCAAGGATTGGTATAGACAGGAATATTATAAAGGATAACATAAACCGTTTAAAGTCAAATAATAGAGGCTTTAACTATGCCTATGTATATCCTGGAATGATAAAAGTTTTGCAAGCAGCAGGGAGATGTATAAGAACTAAAGATGATAAGGGAGTTATTCTTTTAATTGATGAAAGGTATGGAAATAGAACATACAAGGATTTATTTCCTATTGATTGGAAATATAACTGCAAAGTTAGAGATCCACAAGATGTTAATAAAAAATGTTTAGAATTTTGGAATAAATAATTATTTAAGGAGCTTATTAATAGTTATTAAAAATATATTCAAATATAATCAAATGTAATATAATATATTTAGGGGTGATTATATTTGAGTAAAAATTATAAACCAAAAGAATTTGCTATACAAG